>NZ_JAUBUY010000100.1:0-5717 GCF_036705565.1 Microcoleus sp. AT8-B5 | reverse complement strand
CCTCTTTTAACTATGGGGTCTTTTTTTCGGCCCAAATACGGCTTTGGGGCGGACTATTTCCCCCGCATGGGTATAAGAAGTGCGATTCGTTGAAACGTGAATCACGGTGAATGCCCGTGCGCGACTTGAAATAAATGGTCGTTTAGTCTGGAGAGCCCTCTTCCTTAGAGGATTCACACCCTCTACCCCTATGTAAAAGACTCCATAAGAGTCCGGTCACGGTCAAGTAAGCCATGAAACAACCGGAATGCAGATCACAAATGTACTTAGTGCTACTAGCCTAAAGTAGTTCAGAGGCTAAGGGGAGTTCCCAGGGGGAACGCATCTTATTGAACACTGTTCATCAGTGGTGAGTATATTTTGAGATAAATTCACCATTCAAAGAAGCTACCGACACGCTTTGTAATGACTTTTTAGCGGGACTTAAACAAAAAATACGGTGAAAATACGTTATAATGCTTGCATAGCAAGCATATAACGTTAAAGAATGACCAAGGGTAATTGCTCAACTAGGGAAAAAAGGGAGCCATCAGTAGAGAGAGCTTGTTGAATAGATTGATAAGCCGTCAAGCCATGACGGTTGCCAGTATTAACAACTGAACGAACAGCAGCAAACAAATCTCGCCCCCATGAAGAACGGAAGCCATTGGTCACACGGCGAAATATCACGCTCATCCGAATCGCCTGTTCACTACTATTATTCGTTGGTGGAATCCCCGCCTCTTCCAGAAATAGAAATAAATTGTCCATCAGCCCACCGTAACGTTTTCGTAACCGGATACCATCCGGATCATGTAGCGCTAAATTTAAAATCCCGGTTAATCTTTCCTGTAAATTTTCTCGGTATCGCTTGAGTCTGGCATCGTCGATTTTTTCTCGTCGTCGATGGATGATAAAAGCTCTTAATAATAATCTCTTCATCGCTGGGGCAAAAATCCTGTCCCCAGCGTCAATCGCATATTGGCAATCCCGCAATTGATGAGCCAAACACACTTGCCATTGTGGTGCGGGGTGATTTTTTTGAGCGCTAAATAAATCTGACACCCAGATATCGGGCATTGGTAACAAGTTAAAAGGGAGTAGATTTTGTCAATACCTCTTGGGATAGAAATATTATTAAATGATAATGATAATCAAATAGGGGAAGAGTGAGAGAGTCCGCCTGCGGCGGACTCTCTCACCCGATCGCGATTATCATTATTAATAAGTTGTGTGCTCGATTGGCGTTGCATCGCGATCGATAATAATGGTGGGCGATGGATAATAGTGGCGGGCGATGGATAATAATGGTGGGCGATGGATAATAGTGGCGGGCGATGGATAATAATGGTGGGCGATGGATAATAATGGTGGGCGATCGATAATAATGGCGGACGATCGATAATAATGGCGGACGATCAATAATAGTTGCATATCCCCAGCACGGCAGCGTCGGGGCAAGCATAATAGTTGCACCACCTTGGGGAGACCGAAGGATATAATTGACAAATAATTGAGCGATTGTGTAGGTCAGTAAATATGGCTAAAAGTCAAAAAACCAACCGTGACCATGCCAAAAAAACCACAAGGCCGATGGTGGAAGACGAGGAGATTGCCTCACAACTATCGGCATTACTAACACCGGCCATTACCTCACAAGAAAATTACTACCGTCAACTGGGTTTGCGAGGGAGAATTCTCAACTTACCGTTGATGGTAGCAGCAGTATTAACTTTGCTGTGGCGAGACGTAGCTGGAGTAACAGAACTCACAAGAATGTTGGCAAGAGCGGGTTTTTTGCGGTGCCGACCCACAACAGTCACTCAACAAGCAATGTCTCAAAGATTTTTAAGTTTTCCTGCCACATTATTTGAAGGAGTCTTCAAAAATTTATGGCGTTGCTGAATCAAGGTATGAATGCCCCAGGAATGGGAATATCGTCAAACTTCAAGTAATGTATTAATAACTTAATAGAATGCTTGAGCATTTCCTCACATTTAGAATAACAAAGAGTCTTACGATGTAGCCGAGCCAAATAATGTCTTAGTCTGGTATTTTCCCCTTCTACTCTGGTCATATAAGTCTTGCTAATAATCTGATCCCCATCAGGAATAAACATGGGATATACAGACCATCCATCAGTTACATAAAAATAGCATTTCCATGCACTTACTTTCTCCCATAATGGTTCAAATGTCTTAGCGCTATGATCCCCTAATACCCATCCTAAAATTCCTGGTTGAAAGTGGTCAACCGCTGTCCACAACCATATCCTGTCTGTTTTTTTTTACATAAGTTTGTAATTCATCGAGTTCACCAACTTCTGGGATGACTTCAGGGTCATAAACATCTGGCAACAGTTTTCCGACTTGTTTTACCCAATTTATTACGCTCGGTATGATGAACACCCTTAACTCGTTCTATCGCACGTAAACCCATACCATTGACATACATTTTTAGGCAATCACGTTTGATGGCCTCGCTATAACCTCGCTGGGGTTCATACTGATTGAGGAATTGACGACCACATTGGACACAAATGTGATTCTGTTTTCCTTTTTTATTGCCGTTTTTACGGATATGGGTTGATTTACATCCCACATTCCGCAGTTCTGGCTTTGATGACTAAGGATTTTCATACCTTCACTGTAGGAAAAATATCTGTGCCTACCTTTTCTAATTTTAGTATCATTTTTTTGCGATTTTGGCGAAATATAAGAAATTGGAATTCACAGATATTGCCTAATATATTCATTAGGCAATATCTGAACTCATTCTCCCTAAATAAGACATCACAATTCCGGCAACATGAGTGTTCTGTTGCCAACAATTTGAATTTATTTAACAATATTTTCCGGTTTGTTTTCCGAGTTACCCATCTTCAACTATTAAATAATATTGACCGCAAACCTTTCCTAAATAATTTAATATCTCCCGACGTTCCTTTGTTAAGTTGCTTATTTGTTCGGCTCCATTGAGGTTGACTAAATGTACGGCTTGAAACATCTGAAATACCCACCGCATTGTCGGTTTATTTGTCATTTTCTTGACCTGGTTTCTGATGCTGGCATTGGCTGATTCTAATTCTTGTCTCAACTTTCTTTGGGCGAGATTATATACTAATAAACATACTCCCATTATCATGGCAATTGCTTCTACTCTCTCGGTTTTTTTCACGAAGACGCTTGATGTGAAAAATAATGGGTCTTTTAAAAATCTAAATCCTCTTTCGTTACTTTGTTGGTCTTTGTATTCTTCTAATATCTGCTGGTTGGTTATTTCGTTTTTATCTAAAATGTTTGTTGCCAGTATAAATCTCCCTGTTTTAATTTTTTCGGCGGATATTATTTCGGGTCTCGTTTCTATTTTACCGATTATTTGATAGGCTATTGTGTCTATATCACTAGCTTTTTTGGCTGGTGTTTTTTGTTTTTTATGGCTTTTTTCTTGACATTCAATTTCGGTAATCTGGTGATATTTCCATGTGTCTGATAGATTTTTTATGGCGGTTTCTGCGTCGGCAACGCAGGCAAATTTTTGCCGGTAAAGCTTGCGTAGTGCGGCTTGGGCCCTTGATTGTTGTTTGTTTACTTGTTTGTCTATTTGTTTGATGCTTGCTTGTTTCCTGAGTTCACTTTCTATGACTAACCATCTTTGTTTTATGTTTCCATATTCGCTAGCTCTTTCGGCTATCTTATATCCTTTTTTTGAGCTTGATTGCCATTCGCTTTCTTGGATGTCTACGATTTGCTCTTGGGCTGATTTTATGCTTAATGGGACTCTTGTTATCCATTTGATTCCTGTCATTGCTGATAGGTTTTCCCTGGTGTATAAGGCGCTGTCTGCTACGCAGATTCCTTCAAATGTCCACTGTTTTTTGAATTCTTTTAGTCTTGATACGAATACGCTTTTGTCGTCGATGTTTCCTGAATCTATTTTTAGATATAGTGGTATGTCTCCGTCTCCTGTTACAATCATGTCTATGATAAATTGTTTCAGGTCTGGTCGATGGTCTCTGGAATATCCGTGAACTATTTCTATTGGTTTCATTTCTGATGTTTCTGGTCCGGGTTCTTTTTCTGTTTGGTCGCTGTTTTTAACTTGGGTTTTATATTCTCCTTGTACATACATTGAACTTCCATCTAAATGGATGCTGTTCATTTTTACTTGGAATTTATGGGCGGCTTTCATGGCGATTGTTGTGAAGAGTTTTGTTCCACTTGATAATATTTGTCGAGAGCTCTTCCCAGTCTATCGTCGTTTAGATGTTCGGGTAGTATTCCCTTTCCGATTAGATGTGATGTTGCTTTTCCTACAAAAAATTCCTCGAATATGTATAATGGGGCGCTTAAAAAGCCTAGTCCATTCAAAATCATTGCTTTCATGACTTGTCCTGGGCTGAGCATTTCTTGGGTTGTTATTCCTACTATTTTATTGACTTCTTCTACTAATTCCATCTCGTCTATTATCCCTGCTACTATTCCTAAATGGTCTAAATTTAGGACTTTTATGGCTTCTTGATGCTCATTCATGGTTTTTTCCTCTTGGCTCCTCATTCGTTCATTGTATCTCAAAAAAGCCTGAAGTGATTACTGGGTAATCACTTCAGGCTTGAATTTTTAAATTTTATAACCATCAATTCTATTTAAAGACCTGCGGAATGTGGGTTACATTCTGGGCATTGCATAAATTATTCCTCCTATTCATACTCTAACTCAGCAACGCCAAATTTATTACCAAGTTTAAGAACTGCTTGGTACCAGAGAAATCAACGACCTTTACCAGAAAGCATTAAATTTGCCTTGACCAAATTTTCGAGTATTTGGATAGTAGATAGTTCAACGCTCGAAGCATTGTTTTGCAAGCTCAAAAGCCTGGAAGATATACCAAAAGGGCAGTTGGCAGGAAAGATGGCAACAGTCATAGATTTAATGACCAGGCTTCCTGTTGATATTTGGTTTCGGGAAAACTAAGCAAGCTTCTGATGTTAAGATTGAAGAAAATATCCTGCAATTAGTACCAGCAAATACTTTACTATTACTGGATAGGGGATTTGATCATTTTAGCTTTTGGCTCAGATTAATTGAAAGAGATATCCACTTAGTTACGCGCTTAAAAAAAGGAGCAGCAATTCAAGTACAGCAAGTATTTACCAAAAGTTACGACCTGAAATATAGTCTGGTACGTTTGGGTTCAGGAACAGCAAAAACACCATTTATTACCTTACGACTGATTGAAATTCGTTCGGGTAAAGCTTGGCATTCTTATTTGACAAGCGTACTAGATCCTCATGTATTACCACCCTACGTTGTGGCAGATTTATATCGCAGGCGCTGGAGAATTGAAGAGGCTTTTAATACCGTAAAAAGGCTGTTGTGATTAAGTTATTTGTGGACGGGTTCTCTTAACGGGATTCAGCTTCAAATTTGGGGGAGTTGGATATTTTATGCAATCTTTGTCGATTTAGGTGATGCCGTTGCTGACCAACTCTCTTTACCAATAGATTCGATTTTGTTAGAGATGATTTACCGGGGTCTTTACCATTTTTATGTAGCCCGCCAACAAGGTAAGGCAACCGATCCGCGAGAGTATTTTGCTGCGCCTGAAAATCTGTAGTTTAGACTAACCAAAGATGAGAGCGGTGGCTTTCAGAAGAACTAGAGCCACCGCGCCGGGAGAGAATAAGGGTGAAAAAGAAAACCTATCCACTCCCTAAATGAACAGTGAACGATTAAAGG
>NZ_JAUBUY010000099.1:0-5868 GCF_036705565.1 Microcoleus sp. AT8-B5 | reverse complement strand
GCGGATTTTGGCGTTAGGAACTAGCGCTTCTGCCTGTGGAGGGGATGTAAGTCGATCTGGTAAAACTTCGGTTTTGTGGGACGCCCCGCCCCGTTGAATCAGGAAGCCAGCGCTGTACCACTTAAGTGGTCAGCGTCTGGTAGTTCACAATCCTGAGTTAAAAAATATGGATATCGGATTGCAATTTTTTGACAAATAAAGCTTGCACAAACGGTCGTCGGAAAGTATAGGGTTGAGTGTTTAGGTTGAGGGTTGGTCTTATTTTGTCTCAATTAGTAGAAAAATACAAATATACAGTAGGGACACAGCACTGCTGTGTCCTCATTTTTGTTGCCGCCTAAAATAAACTGCTTTCAATCTGTCGAAGATGCGATCGCAGACGGCATCAAACAGACGGCATAAAACAAACCCCAGCAACTTTTAGGATGCCGGGGCTTGTCTTATTTAAGTTGGTGGCGGGAAGTGGATTTGAACCACTGACCTTCGGGTTATGAGCCCGACGAGCTACCAGGCTGCTCTATCCCGCGTCGCTTTTTGTCTCTTTACTAATATAAACATATCTTTCTGAAAATTGCAACCCCTCCATCAAAAAAACTTTTTAGATTGCGGGAGGGGTTGCTGAAATCGGCGATCGAGTCTCGATCGCCCTAAAGCATCGAAACTTCCCCGATTACCTCCAAGCGCTTGAATTCGCTCAGAGTGAGGTAAGTCTCCGCCAGAGTTTCGGCGATCGTCGGAGTAATCCACCCCAACTGCTTGAGCAAGTGAATCGCCACAGCAAATTGAGCACGCTTTCCTCCATCCGTCACCTTAATTGCCAAGCCCATGCCTTCGCCCACGCGGCCAATGCACTGCACCCCTTCGGCGCCGGACTTGCTCACCAATTCCCCTTGAGTCAAGCGCATCAGTTCCGTGTCAAATTTGCCCTCACCGGCAACCATCATCGGGTGATGAGTCATAGCGCGGACAATCCGCTCCATATCCACATTGTGGCCGGAGGCTAACTGAGCGTACAAAGACGCCATTTGCCCCAACTGCAACAGATAGGTAGGAGCGCCGCAGTCGTCGCGAGCGCTGATAAACTCTTCGGCAGGCATTGCCAGCAAGTCAGCCACTTTGCCCAAAATAAGCTGCTGGACAGGATGTTTGCGGCGTAAATAAGTGTCCAGAGGCCAGTGCAGTTGCTGACAGACAGCCAGCATTCCGGCGTGTTTGCCGGAGCAGTTGTATTGCAGGGGGCTCTTTTTGCCTTCGGGAATGGGGCATTGAAGTTTAGAGGGGTCAATGTCGCAGCGCCACAGGACGTTAAATACCTGGCGCGATTGCTCGATCGTACCTTGATGGGAACTGCAAATAATCGCTAAATCTCGATCGGTCAATTCGTAGCGTTCTAAAGTGCCAGTCCCCGTCACCGCCAAAGCTTGAAAAGGCTTGAGTGAAGAACGGACAAATGAGGCCGTTTCCGAGTTACCAGCAACAGACAGAACGCGCCCGCGGTTGTCGCAGACAGCGGCCTGGGCGCGGTGCCTCGATTCCACAATACCTTCGCGCAGCAGTGTGACTTCCAGTTCGGGAGCTTGGGTTCGTTTTCCCCTTGTCATATCAATTTTAGATTTTAGATTTTAGATTTTAGATTGGGGCCGGTGGAAGTTATGAGTTGCGAGCTGCCAGTTAAGAGTTATAAAGTTAATCTTTCGGCGATCGTTTCTCACTCATGCACGGGAGTGTGCCGGCGTTGGCTGTGCGCGGCAATCTCAAAACTCAAAACTCCCGAACCGAACCGATTACAAACAACTCCAAGTTAGTCCCCCGGCAACCAGCAATACTGTCAAACCATAAAATGTCTGCCGCAGACGCCTGAGAATTGGTTCTAGTTGGTAGTTAACAATCAACTGATCTTGAAGCAAAACTTCGGGAGTTTTAGGCCAAGATTGACAATCGTACCAACCAGACTCTTCGTAGACGACCGTGGGATTTGAAAGGCGCGATCGCACGTAGAACCAACCCAAGTAGAGTCGCAGCAAAGCTAATCCTAGAATAAAACCGGCACCTGCGGCACCGCACAGGACAAACTGAGCTGGATACTTGCTTGGAGCAAAGCTAGAAGCAGCTATCGGCACCGATACCAAGCAACTCCAAGCCCACACCCAAGCTAGTTTTGCCAGGTATCCGGGCCAATTGAGTGTTACCCAGCTAAAAAACCAGGATTCTTTAAGTTCTTGGTATTCATTGATCGGTCGCTGTTCTTGCGGAACGGGACAAATAGAAGCAGAAACGTTTTTCACATTAGCCATCCTCACGACGTGGGGGAAAAGTCAATGCGTTCGGCGTGTCCCCAGAACGCTTCTAAATTGTAGAACTCCCGCTCTTGAGGCTTCAAAATGTGAATGATCGCGTCGCCGTAGTCCATGACAACCCAACTAGCGTCTGATAGGCCTTGTGTACGCAGTGGCAAGCGTTGCCACTCTTCTTCCACTTGGTCTGCTATCGCTTGGGAGATGGCTCGTACCTGCACGTTGGAAAATCCGGTGACGATCGCAAAGTAGTCTGCCAAAAAGCATACTTCTGACACGCGGAGCAATACAATATCTACTGCTTTGCGGTCATCGGCTGCTTGGGCAACGGTCATGATCAGGCCACGGGCTTCGTCTGAGGAGGTGCCGTCCGTTGCTGTAGACTGGGCCCTGGAGTATTCGAGTTGGGTTATATCTGACATTAAGTGTTTAAGTTCCTAATTGATACGGTAAGAAAGAATGGGTGCGCTATTGGCTGTCGATTGTTGGCAGTTTGAGACGGGAAATAGGAGTTAGGTTGAAGCCAAAAGTAAGGACAGAATTTCTGGTGAATTTTACTTTCAACTTGTGATTTGTTCGATCGACTTCTGGGTCGAATTTCCTGTTTCCGGCGATTCGCGGGCCATTTGCAGCGCCCAATTCCGCGTAAGTACGGTGCGGGGGTGGATGTAGCAGCGAGTTTCTAGCAAATATTTAAGAGAATAATCGCTAGTTTGCCACACGGCTGCATAAAGATTTTGCCAGCTTGCCTCGCGCAGTGCTTCTAGTTGGGCTGTGTTGCCGCGGCTCGGCTCTATGGTATCTGCTATGAATACGGTACAACTGAGCTGGCTCATGTTTGGTCTGCCGAGGGTGTGATTGGCGATTGCGTCCAAAATTTCTCGATCGACCACCCCGAATTCGTCTCTGGCGACGATCGCGCTGGCGTCTGCGTGCAGCAAATGCGGGTGTGCTTCCAACACTGAGTCTAACTCTAAACCTTCCTTCTGGGCCATTTGCAGCAGCAGTTGAGGTTTGAAGTATTTTGCCAAATCGTGCAACAAACCCGCCGATCGGGCTTTTGCTTCGTCGAGGCCGTAATGGCGAGCCAAGTCACCTGCTACCTGTTCGACTCCGAGGATATGTTTGATTCGGGCAGCAGGAACGCGCTCACAGAGCCAAGCTAGGACGTTTTCGCGCGCGGGTGCAAGTGTCAAATATTAACTCCAAAATTGTATGAGCTACTATTTTAGCGTTTTGTTTCGATCGGCTGCGGTATCGGGCACGCAGGCAGGGCGGTTTCATTTTCACGAAAATCGCGATTTTGACTCTTGTAGTGCCAAGAATTCCTACCCCCCACAGACGATGATTCACAAGCCTTGGCGACATGGGGGCAGCCACTCTTTGCTGCTCCTACAAGAGAATGAAACAGCCCTGCCCTCTTCTTTCAATTTCGCGGCGCAGAGTATAATAGAACAAAATCTCTCAAACCTTAGCTGAGTCTATGGTTAAGCCTCGCCAAGCTGATTCAACCTTGAAATTGATGGATGAGTATTGTCACTAACCTGTGGAGCATTTAAACCAGTAACGAGGCTTGTAGGGTGCATCAGGAGTGAACACTTACGCGCTTATGCGGAAAACACTTCTGTAATGACGCACCCTACTATCGTCTTTTAAATGCCGAACAGCTTATTACAGAAATCTGTTTTCAGAAGTCAGAAGCTTCAAAGCTTTTACACACATTCATGCTAGTGTAATTTTTGATATTAAACGTAAGACACTACCAGCTATTGCAGAGATAAAGGGGCTAGAAAATGCTCACGGGCTGAATCACTTTGCTTTGCTCGATTAATAGCGTTAATGGATTTTTATTCTCATCCCTTATTTTACTTGATGAAGAAGAGTAAAATATTACCCCTATTCTGCTGAGTCACAGAATAGGGGTAATATTTTCATCAGTTATTGAAGAAGCAATCCTTGTTCTAGCCACTGCTGGTAATACAAATATACGGTAGACTAGGGAAGTAAATACGCAGGGTAAGTCGGCTCAATATCACACATTTTTTAGTTGAGATAAAATCCATCCAAAAATTTTATTTTCGTCTAGTTCCGAAGTATACTTTGCTTTTGAATGGGCAATATTTGATGTAGAATGGGTTATTCAAGCATTTCCGATGAGCGAGTTCGTTAGGTTGCTAGAAGAGGGCATGAGGGCTACCATTGAGTATTTTTACCTCAAAAATATCAAGGATAAACAACCAAGTTGAAAACCTTTCCACCCTTGGGCTTAAACTGAACTACCTCAAAAAATAGCTGTTTGGGGCGATCGCCTCCTGTGAGCTTCACGACTGCTAGACGCGATCGCCATCAACATCTCAAATGAGTTATATAAACATACTTATGGATAATTTCCGCTCCAGTGCAGACAAGTTCTAAACAATTAATAATATGGCTTCAGTATCGAACGAGCTGCCTGCGTTCGTACAGAACGCCCACTGACAAGTCCAGCAACATTAGAGACCATTGAGAATTTACCAAGTTTGCTGAGTAAACTAGAGATATACTAACCCCCAATTTATTGAGTGAGGACTGGACAATGGAGACAATTACTGATCTGCCGGGGTATCGGATAACAGAACAACTCTATGCAGGATCTCGCACTCTAGTCTATCGAGGTATTCGGGAGAGCGATCGTACTCCCGTCGTCATCAAACTGCTGCGAAACGAATACCCCAGCTTCAGCGAACTGGTGCAATTCCGCAACCAGTACACCATCGCCAAAAATCTACGTCTACCTGGAGTGGTTGAACCCCTCGATTTAGCACCTTACAAAAACGCCTATGCTTTGATAATGGAGGACTTTGGAGGAGTTTCTCTGTCTACTTATCTTCCGGGAGCAACTGATAAAAACCAACCCGATACATCTCTATCTTTAGAAAATTTTCTCAACCTAGCCAGGGAACTAGCAAATATTCTCCACTCTCTCTACCAAAACCGAGTTATTCATAAAGATATCAAACCCGCAAATATTCTGATTAACCCACATAGCAAACAAATTAAACTAATTGACTTCAGTATTTCTTCCCTGCTGCCGAGAGAAACCCTAGAAATCCAGAACCCCAACACCCTCGAAGGAACCTTAGCTTATCTTTCCCCAGAAAAGACAGGAAGAATGAATCGAGCAATTGACTATCGGAGTGACTTTTATTCCCTGGGTGTTACCTTCTATGAATTGTTGACAACACAGTTACCCTTCGAGTCAGACGACCCAATAGAATTAGTGCATTGTCATCTAGCAAAACAGCCAATTCCGGTACATGAAATCAACCCAGAAGTTCCCCTAATTTTATCCCAAATTGTTAGTAAACTGATGGCAAAGAATGCCGAAGATCGCTATCAGAGTGCATTAGGACTTAAACACGATTTAGAAATTTGTCTGGCTCAATTACAAAACACGGGTAACATTGAGACCTTTGCATTGGGGACGCGGGATATGACAGATCATTTCCTCATCCCTGAAAAACTCTACGGCAGAGAAACAGAAGTTGAAACCTTATTAGCAGCCTTTGAGCGAGTCAGCAGGGGCAGCACCGAA
>NZ_JAUBUY010000098.1:0-6176 GCF_036705565.1 Microcoleus sp. AT8-B5 | reverse complement strand
TCATTTTTTAACGTTATATGCTTGCTATGTAAGCATTATAACCTATTTTTATCGTATTTTATGTTTAAGTCCCGTTACTGGGAACGATACAATCAACGGCGGTAAAGGCAACGATACCATCTACGGCGAACAGGACAATGACATTATTTTCGGGGACGATAACCAGGATCTAATCTGGGGTGGCAAAGGAGATGACACTATTAACGGAGGAGATGGAAACGATACTCTTAATGGAGATGATAATAACGATGTCCTCATAGGTGGCGCGGGTTCAGATATATTAAATGGAGGTTTTGGTGATGATACCCTGATTGGTGGAAAAGGTCAAGACATTCTATCAGGTGGCAATGGCAGTGATATATTTGTTTTTTCACAAGATGACGATTTATCTAAATATTCCTCTTCTGATGATTTATCAAAAACAAAAGCTGATATTATCACAGACTTTGGATTTGGTAATTTCTTTGGAGGAGGTGTTGATAGAATAAGCTTATCTGGTAAATTGTGGAATGATAAGAATAAAATCATATTCTTGCAAATCTTTGAACCATTAAATATACCTTTTGGTGACTTTGGGGTGCGTCCCGTAGCAACTGTTATGGTGTTAGGGGATGAATATTTAGCGAAATTTAATCGTACTTTCAGCAATGATGAGGAGCAAAAGATTAGGGATGAGTTTTTTCAAAGAATCTAAAGTGATTCGCCTAAAAGCTATCTATCATTTGAGTGCGATCGCCCTTACGACAAAAAGAGCGATCGCCCTTCCCCCATCCTTCTCCATCCCCGTTCATCTGCAGTTGCTAAAAAGGGCGATCGCCCTTACGACAAAAAGTGCGATCGCCCTTAAAATCAGAATAGACAAACAACATCTAATTTGTTAGAATTGAGTAAAACTCTACCCTTGAGAGTTTTACCTAACTTTATAATAGGTGAAAGATATGTTTTCGATTCTGAAAAACTTAATCAGCACAGATACCCAAGGACACCTAAGTTTAAACCTCGAACCCAAGTCAACAGAGTATCGCGTTCTTGTCAACGAAGCCGGACAAATTTTATTAGACCCAATAACCAACATACCCGATCGCGAACAGTGGTTGTGGCAAAACCCCCAAGCATTAGCCTCAGTCAAGTGCGGCCTCGCACAAGCAGCTAAAGGTGAAGTACACGATTTGGGTGACTTTTCGGAATATGCCGATCGGGATTTAAGCGTGATAAACGATCGTAAAATTAAATCAAAGTAGTGAAATCTAACTCGCATAAATGACCGACGAAACTCGACGAGAAATAGCGAGACGACTAGCTAGAGAACTAGAATCAAGGACTGTCATCTCACCCATAACACCCGGACAAGGCTTTCAAACCTTTGGTGAATTTAAAAGAACGATCGGGGTGGCAGGATCGGGGTTAGCGTGGCATCATATAGTTGGGCAAACAACATCAAATTTACAGAGATTCGGGGCAGAAGCAATACACAATACAGGCAATCTCGTCCGGCTAGAACACGGTACTGGGTCAATTCATCAGGAAATTACCAATTTCTACAACTCCGTCCAACCAGAATTAACAGGTACGAATACTCTAACCGTGAGAGGGTGGCTCAGCACTCAATCTTTTGCAGAACAACAAAACTTTGGCATTAGAGTTATTATAGCTTTCGGAGGAACAGTTTAATGCTGACTCTAGATATCCAATCAATCCTCAATTCTATTCCCAATGAAATTAGCTGGCAAGACATCGTACAGTTTGAAAATCTAGACGCTCGTGTTAGCATTGCTAATGACCTTTGTGCTAACATTATTGGTGTCAATGAAAGTACGATCGAATTGTGTCCTAATGAAAATCCTCCCGCTCGTTTAGAACAACTGGTTTGGTGGTGGGTTGTGCGTCCAGATTTAGGAGCGGCGATTGCCAAAGAAGCTCCTCAAGAACTCAAAAATATTATCAGTCAATACATTCTGCAAAATTGACAAAAACCAGCGCTCGTCTGTGGTTAAAAAAAGTGCGATCGCCCTTAACACAAAAAGTGCGATCGCCCATTTCAATTCCTAGCCAGAAATCACCTCACTCAAAAGATGAGCCTGAGAACCCTCAAGCCGAGGCCCATGAATCTGCACCACCCTAGAAGCCAAATAATTGCCCCAGCGCGCCGCTTGTACAGAACTCAAACCGTTAGTAATTCCAAACAAAACACCCCCCGCAAAAGCATCCCCAGCACCCACAGTATCGATCGCCTTTACCGGAAATCCAGCCACATCAACAATCTGTTTGTTCTCCACCACCATGCAGCCTTTATCCCCATTCGTGATAAAAGCCAAATCCGAAATCTCGCTCATTTTCCGAGCGCACTCTGACAGAGATTCCTCCTTAAAAAAGCTCCGAACTTCATCAGCATTGCAAAAAATTACATCGCAATATTCCGAAACCACCTTGTGAAAATCATCAGCAAATCGATCGACCAAAAAGCCATCCGAAAAAGTAAAAGCCACCTTCACGCCCAGACGCTTAGACTGTTCCATCGTCTCAATGCTAGCCTTTCTCGGATCGGGAGCATCCCAAAGATAGCCCTCAACATAACTGTACTTGCAGTGAGCCAGTCGATCGACATCAATATCAGTCGCAGCCAGAGTAGTAGAAACCCCCAGATTAGTACACATCGTGCGTTCCGCATCCGGCGTAGTCAGCACTACACAAGTACCCGTAGGCCCGTTCGACTCAGCAGCAGGATGCACGTTAAAATCAATCCCCGCCGCCAGCAAATCTTGCCGATAAAATTCGCCGTTAGTATCCTTAGCAACCTTCCCCGAATAATACGCTTTACCGCCACTCTGAGCCAAACCAATCATCGTATTTGCCGCCGAACCGCCCGATCGCATTTGCAGCGAATTGTGTTCTAAATCGTGCAAAATCCCCCCCTGGGTTTCCGAATTCATCAGCGTCATCCCGCCGCGATTCAGCCCGTGGCCGAGTACAAATTCATCTTCCACCAATGCTAGGATGTCTACCAGGGCATTTCCCACGCCAAACACATCCACGGAACCAGATTCTTGATTATTTTCTGTCATCGCTGCTTTTTTTTACACTAACTATCAACTCTATAATAAATCGGATTAAAGTCAACATCCCCACTCCCCATCTAAAGTCCCCAACTTAAAATCTAAAATTCACAATCCAAAATCCCCAATCTAAAATCTAAAATCCAAAATCTAAAATCGCTATGACTTGTCTCCCACCTCTGATTCAGCAAATGTTGCAGCCCGGTTTTTACCCGCACGGGGTGACAGAACCAGTGCAGCTAATTCAGACTCACGCTTCCTTTGTTTTGCTGACAGGAGATTATACTTACAAAATCAAGAAACCTGTCAATTTTGGATTTTTGGACTATTCAACATTGGAAAAACGGCACCATTTCTGCAACGAAGAATTGCTGCTGAACCGACGCACAGCACCGGAAATTTATCTAGAAGTTTTGCCAATTGTTAAAATTGGGGATTCGTTTCAATTTGGCAGCAAATTACCTGCTCTAACTCCGGCTGAAGTTGCTGTAGAATATGTGCTGAAAATGCGGGAATTTCCTCAACATTCGCTGTTGCTCAGTTTGTTGGAACGCGGAATGTTGACCGAGCAACTTATGGCAGACTTAGGGCGGGAAGTTGCCAATTTTCACAGCACGGCAATTAGTAATAGCTACATTCGCACATTTGGCGAAGTCAGTCAGATTCGCACAGCAATAAACAACAATTACCTGATTTCGCAAAAATATATCGGCGGGCCGCAGACTCAGACACAATATCAGGAAACTAAAGATTATACTGATACGTTTTTTGAGAAAAATCAAGAGTTATTTAATCTGCGGATTGCCAATAATAAAATTCGCGAGTGCCACGGAGATTTGCACTTGCGAAATATAGCATTGTGGCAAGAGAAAATATTGCTATTCGACTGCATTGAATTTAACGAGCCTTTTCGCTTTGTTGATGTGATGTACGATGTGGCTTTTACAGTAATGGATTTGGAATCGCGGGGTCGCAGAGACTTGGGTAATGCTTTTCTGAATACTTACATCGAACAAACAGGGGATTGGGAAGGACTGCAACTGTTACCTCTGTATTTGAGCCGTCAAGCTTATGTTAGAGCAAAAGTAACTTCGTTAATGTTGGACGATTCTGCTATTTCAACTGCCCAAAAAGCCGAGATTTCACAGACAGCAGCTCATTACTATAAACTGGCTTGGCAATACACAAAACCGCGCCGGGGAAAGTTAACTTTGATGTCGGGTTTATCGGGTTCTGGCAAGAGTACAGCGGCTCGATATTTGGCTCGCCGCACTGGGGCAATTCACATTCGATCCGATGCTGTTCGCAAACATTTAGGCGGAATTTCTTTAAATGAACGCGGGGGGCCAGATTTGTACTCGGATGAAATGACGGCACAGACTTATGGTAGATTGTTAAAGTTGGGGATAATTTTGGCTGACCGAGGTTGGGATGTGATTTTAGATGCAAAGTTCGATCGCCCAAACTGGAGAACCGATGCGATGAATCAGGCTCAATCCCACGGCTTACCCTTGCAAATCATTTACTGTACCGCACCACTTGAAGTATTGCGAGAACGACTGCAACAGCGCCGGGGCGATATTGCCGACGCGACGGCAGAATTATTGAACTCGCAGCAAGCAGCTTTTGAACCTTTTACAGAATTAGAGCAAATTTCTGTAAACATTATAGATACCCTACAAGACTTAGAGGTACAATTAAACTTGATTTGTGGGGAGTAGTTGCAGTTCGATCGCCCTTGGCAATCTTACTTGTCTGCTAATATTGTAAATATCTTTCTGTTTTATTACAAAAAAAAGTTGCAGCTTATGCCAAAATTTACCGGAGACTCCAAGGGCTTTAGCCCCGCGCTGATATGGTTTGTGTTGTTTACCGTTGGGTTTCGCTTAGTAGGATGTACGCTAGTCCTGAGTCTCGGCTTGGGTGTCATCGGTGGCGTGGCAGCAGGTTTAATTGTCGCTTGGTGGCACAACGAATTACTACTCAACCCGAATATAAATTCCAAGGACAAAACCTCGGATGCTATCCTCAATAAAGAAGTAGTGCAAACGGACGCCCATAAATATAGCAAAACCTCTAGGGGTGATGCTGCTACATTTTTTGGCTGGTTATCTGGACCAGAGGATCGGCGCTAGCTTTAGTCATTAGTCATTAGTTAACAGTTAACAGTCACTAATGCCCAATGCCCAATGCCCAATTCCCAATGCCAATTTCTCATTGAATGTTTGTATTTCTGTCGAAACTCTTGCCGCTGTTTATTTATCCTTTGGGGTTGAGTTGCCTGTTAATGATGGCGGCTTTAATCACACTTTGGAAGCGTCCGAAATGGGCGGCGGCGCCAATTGCTGCGGCTCTAATTATTTTACTTCTCGGAAGTAGCGGTTGGGTTTCAAAATCGTTAGTTCGATCGCTCGAATGGCAAAACTTACCAACCGCCGAACTCCCTCAAGCTGAAGCGATTATCGTCTTGGGCGGTGGTGTCAAAGCAGCTTTACCTCCCCGTCCTTGGGTAGAATTAGCGGAAGCGGGCGATCGAATAATCTATGGTTCCCGACTTTACAAGCAAGGCAAAGCTTCTCTGCTCATTCTTAGTGGCGGTAGAGTAGATTGGAAAGGTGGCGGGCCTCCTGAATCGGCAGACATGGCAGAAATTGCCCAAACAATGGGTGTACCGGCATCAGCAATTCTGCAAGACCCCGATTCACACAACACTTATCAAAATGCCGTCAACGTGCGGAAACTTTTAGATGCTAAAGGCATAAAAGGGCCGGTTTTGCTAGTGACATCGGCGATGCACATGACTCGATCGCTCTTAATTTTCCAGCGTCAGGGAATAAAAGCAATTGCCGCACCAACAGACTTTCAGATAACGCAGCAGGATATCGCAGCATCCCAAAGCAATTGGCAATCAGTCGCCTTGGATTTATTGCCGGACACCTATCAGTTAAACCAGTCAACTAAAGCTTTGAAAGAATACATCGGCTTAATCGTTTATCGTCTGCGGGGATGGCTTTAACAGAATTTTAGATTTTAGATTTGGGATTTTAGGATCGTCAATTAAATAATTTCCCTTTTTTCTTGTGGGATGGGCGTCCCGCCCGCCCAGAAAGGACGGGCGGGACG
>NZ_JAUBUY010000019.1:0-129402 GCF_036705565.1 Microcoleus sp. AT8-B5 | reverse complement strand
CGTCCTTTTTGGACGGGCGGGACGCCCATCCCACAATAACAATTAAAATTGTAAGTTATTTAATTCGCGATCCTAAGTATGCGTTCCCAGCCAGAGTCTGGGAACGAGAAAAAACGATTTTTCTCGTTTTGTAGGAGTGCGAGTCCCCCTCGCTTGTTTGCCTATATATCAAGTTGGTAACGTGTAGATTGCACATTCCGCGCTAAGGTGCGATCGGAATTCTGATAGCAAATTCCGTGCCCTTGCCCAATTCCGAATTACAATATAATTCGCCTTTGTGTCTTTCTACAATAATTTGATAGCTAATTGACAAACCCATTCCCGTGCCTTTGCCAATGGGCTTGGTAGTAAAAAATGTATCGAATATCTGCTGTTTGACTTCCTCAGTTATTCCAGGGCCGTTGTCGGCAATTTTAATTTCTACAAAATTGCCGACAACTTCCGTACCAATCATAATCTGGCTGGGATTTTCTAGCATTTCTCGACAAGTTTGCCTACTGTTGGCATCTTCTAAAGCATCGATCGCATTGCTGAGAATATTCATAAAAACTTGATTTATCGGCCCGGCAAAACACTCGACAGGTGGCAAGTCTCCGTATTGTTTTACAATTTGAATTGGTGGCTTTTCTGCGTTTCCTTTCAAACGGTGATTGAGAATTAACAGCGTGCTGTCAATACCTTCGTGGAGGTTAACGGGTTTCATCTGTGAATCGTCGTGTCGCGAAAAGTTCCGCAGCGACTGCACAATCTGGCAAATCCGCTCGACACCAACGCTCATTGAAGATAGTATTTTAGGTAAATCTTCAGCTAAAAAATCTAGATCATTTTTTTCTCTTTGCTCTTGAATTTCTGCGACTGGATTAGGATAGTGTTGTTGATAGAGTTCGAGGTGATCGAACAAGTCTTGAGTATAATTGGTCAGATGAGCGAGATTGCCGTAAATGAAGCTGACTGGGTTGTTAATTTCGTGAGCGACGCCGGCAAGTAGCAATCCCAAACTAGACATTTTTTCGCTTTGAACTAATTGGGAATTAGTGGCTTTTAGTTGCTCCAGTGTGGCTGCTAGTTGAGCTGCTTGTTCTCGGCTTTGTGCTTCGGAATTATGCAAGGCTTCTTCGGCTTGTTTGCGCTCAGTGATGTCTCTCTGTACGCCAATAAAATGAGTTAATTGGCCCATTCGATCGCGCACGGGAGATATGGAGAAACAATTCCAGAAAGCGGTTCCATCTTTGCGGTAATTCTTTAATATTACCTTGCATTCGCTTTCTGCTTGCAAGGCTTGGCGAATTATTTCTACTGCCGCCGGATCCGTATCGCTTCCGTGCAAAAATCGGCCGTTTTTTCCGATAATTTCCTGCCGCCGATAACCTGTCATGCTTTCAAATGCGGGATTGCAATAAATAATTGGATTTTCGGGGTCAGTGGCGTCAGAAATCGTAACTCCGGTGCTAGTAGCTGCGATAGCTCGATCGTACAACCAAAGCATTTCTTCTGCGCGCTTGCGATCGGTAATGTCCCGCAGCGTAGCTAAATAAGCCATTTCTCCGTCCCATTCCGTTTCCACCACCCGCATTTCTACTACAGCATTTGCTTTTTGCTTGCGAATAGCTTCAACTTCTGTTTGCACGACGCGAGTTCCTGGTGCTTCTGTTTTTCCAACTTGGGGAATAATATCCGTCGCCATCTCAAGGTCACAAGCGGAAACTTCTACTACTAAATTGCCAAAAAATGCTTGCCCTAAAAGTTCATCTGCGGTGCAGTTAAACAGCGCTTCTGCTGACTGGTTGGCAAAACAGACAAGTCCTAGCTTGTTAACGATTGCGATGCCGTCGGCATTTTTTTCGATCACATTCCTAAACCGAGATTCGCTAGCTTTCAAATCCTGCTTTAGCTGTTCCATTGCTCGCTCCATCTGCTGCAATTCGCACAAACTAACACTATAAGCTTCGGAAATATTGGTCTCTGGTGAATTCTGGATTCTTTTTTTTGAAATCTGTTGGTAGCCTGTTCTATTAGTCAGATTGGGAGCAGTTTGTTTATGATTCCTGCTAATATTACTGAGCTTATTTTCTGGATCTGCTTCTTGAAAAAACATATGTTAACCCTACCAAATTATTGTTTAGATTAATGTGTGGCGATCGCCCTATTTTTCGGGAAATTTAGGGAGAGAGCAATTTACACCCGATGCTAGCACATTACTTTTAGAATTCATCATAAAACATCGTTAAAATTCAAGAGCGATCGCCCTATAATTATCTATTAAGTTTTATTAAGTAATTTCAACAACATTGACACTTACGTAGCGACACGAACTGTGGAAGCTGGATATGGCTTCAATCCCCCTCGCACTCACAAAATAATCAGTTCCACGCGCAAGTTCTAGATATCTAGAAACCACTGGTCAGTATAAAATATTATATAAATTTGACAAAAAATATGGTCACAAATAAGCGAACTCATCTTTGATTATTAAAAATAATCATAATTAGCCATGACCAAATCATCTCCCTGCGGGCCGATTTGGTATAGAATATAACCTATCTATTTTTGCGATCGCAACTTCAAACCAATGGCACGTCTAGCACTTCTGAGCACATCCAATAAAACCGGACTAATCGACTTAGCGCGCAGTCTAGTAGAAGAATTTGAATTTGACATAATTAGTAGTGGCGGGACAGCAACGGCTCTCAAAGAAGCAGGCATCCCAGTCACCAAAGTTGCAGAATATACTGGTTCCCCCGAAATTTTGGGAGGGCGAGTCAAAACACTTCACCCACGAATCCACGGTGGCATTTTAGCACGCCGCGACGTACCGGAAGACCTCGCAGATTTAACCGCAAATCAAATTCGGGCGATCGATCTAGTTGTAGTCAATCTGTATCCCTTTGAAGAGACAATTTCTAAACCAGGAGTTACTCTAGCAGACGCAATTGAGCAGATAGATATCGGCGGGCCGGCAATGTTGAGAGCTTCCGCCAAAAACCATGCTCATTTGACAGTTTTGTGCGACCCAGAACAGTACAATACTTATTTAAAAGAACTGCGGGAAAATGGTGGCGAAGCATCCTTAGAGTTTCGGCAAAAATGCGCTCTAGAAACCTTTAAACATACAGCCAACTACGATCGCGCGATCGCAACTTATCTCAGCAGCAGCCAATCCGCTGAAAAATCTTCGCTACCAGACGAGTTTAATTTATCAGGAAAAGAGTTGCAAACTCTCCGCTACGGCGAAAATCCCCATCAAGCCGCCACCTGGTATCAAAGCGGAACTACACCGACAGGCTGGACGACTAGCACCATCCTGCAAGGCAAAGAATTAAGCTACAATAATTTAGTAGATTTAGAAGCAGCAAGGCGGCTAATCGTAGAATTCCCCGACACACCTGCCGCCGCTATTCTGAAGCACACAAATCCTTGCGGTACAGCCTTGGGAACAACTATTTCTGAAGCTTATCAAAAAGCCTTCGACACCGATTCAGTCTCAGCTTTCGGCGGAATTGTCGCCCTCAATCGCCCGATTGATGCTGCTACCGCAACGGCGTTAACTCAAACATTTTTAGAATGTATTGTCGCGCCGGGGTGCGAGCCAGAAGCAGAAGAAATTATCAAAAAAAAGGCGAAAGTTCGAGTATTAATTTTGCCAGATTTGACTCAAGGGCCGCCACAAACTGTTAAAGTTATTGCAGGCGGTTTGCTGGTGCAAGACTCAGATAATATAGTAGAAGAAACTAGCAAATGGCGGGTTGTTACTGAGAAACAGCCGACGGCGGGAGAGTTGGAAGAATTGCTGTTTGCTTGGAAAGTAGCGAAACACGTCAAATCTAATGCGATCGTTGTGACGCGCGATCGCACTACAATCGGTGTCGGCGCCGGACAAATGAATCGCGTGGGTTCGGTTAAACTAGCATTGGAACAAGCAGGAGAAAAGAGCAAAGGAGCGATTTTGGCTAGCGACGGTTTCTTCCCCTTCGACGATTCCGTAAAAACGGCGGCTGAGGCGGGCATAATTGCGATCGTCCAACCGGGAGGAAGTATGCGCGATCGAGATTCCATTGAAGCCGCCAACCAACTCGGAATCACAATGGTTTTCACTGATATCCGCCACTTCTTGCATTAGGAATAAGACCTAAAGCAATTTTCAATTGTGTGCCATATTGTAGGGATACAATAGTGTTTATTGGTCTTAACTTAAGTCGGAAATTATTTGTATCTCTGGTTTTACTCTAAGTCTCGATCCCCCTAAATCCCCCTTAAGAAGGGGGACTTTGAGAAGAATCCTTTCCCGTCTTAAGACGGGAGACTTTGACACTCTTGTCTCCCCCTTAACAAGGGGAACTTTTACACTCTTGTCCCCCCCTTTTTAAGGGGGGTTAGGGGGGATCGGGAAGGCTATGACACCAATCAACACTGTTATGTCGTACCAAATTCCCAGTTGCGTCCTTCAAAAATTATGACTAGCACAATTCAACCGCAAATTAAACCCCAAGACATAAAAGTCAAAATCCTGCTCACCGGGGGACATCAATGCACCGTCACCCTCAAATCTGATACACCATTATTGCACAGCCTGATCAAAACATTAGTCGATCGCACCCAACAAACACTGGGTTTTTCGCCCTTATTTCAAATCCCCATAGACGACGGGCGTTCCGCCCTTTCTTTTCCCGGCGAACACCTAGTCGGATTAGTCACAGAACCCCCAATTTACTTGCAGCAACTGCAACCGCAGCAGCCTGCAACTCCTGTAGAAATTCCCGCCGAAATTCCCGCCGAAATTCCCGCCCCTGCGCCGCCTGTAAATGACGACTTAATATCTCGCTACGCCCAAATAGACAACTTTTTGACCCCTGCCGAAAAAAACAAACTCCTTAAATATGTCTTAGCAAAAGAATCAGAATTTGTGACAACCAGCACCTCAACTAATGCCGAAGACTACCGCCGTTCGATGGTACTCCACTCGTTCCCCGAATTTTCCGAACTGATGGTTAATCGCATCAAAGCAATTCTCCCCGACGTGCTGCAAAAATTAAATATTCCCTCATTTCCGCTTGGTGAAATAGAAGCTCAGTTAACCATGCACAATGACAACAACTTTTATAAGCTTCACAACGACAGCGGCTCTCCAGATACCGCCACCCGGTTTTTCACTTACGTTTACTATTTCTATCGAGAACCCAAAGCTTTTTCAGGTGGCGAATTGCAAATTTACGACAGCAAAATTGAGAACAATTTTTATGTTGCAGACAAGACATTCAGAACTGTTGAACCTCGCAATAACAGCATAGTATTTTTTCTGAGTCGCTATATGCACGAAGTTTTGCGAGTTAGCTGTCCCTCAAAAGCTTTTGCTGATAGCCGATTTACTATTAACGGCTGGGTACGTAAAGCAAATTGAGGTTAATATCATGTCGGGTCGAGCTACCGCGATTTTTGTAGGGGCGGGTTCCACCAACCATAATCGCCAATAATTGACAATCTCAAAAACCCGCCCCGACCGGGATATTATGGTTAATCGATCGGACATGATATAATTCATTGTCCGGGACGCACTAATCACCTAATTATGTCATTCTGAGTGAAGCGAAGAATCTCAAATTATTGCCACACCATTACAATGGGTAAGTCCCGATATCTGATACCAATTTCATAAAGTTATGCTACATAGAAAGTTTTACTCCCCCCCTTAATAAGGGGGGGTTGGGGGGGTAGATATGTAGCGCTATTTTATGAATTTGGTAGGAGATTCTTCACTTCCCAAAGCCTACCCTCAGAATGACAGAATTATCTTACTCAAAACTATTTCATTCTTACTCCAGTGCTCCAGCACTTTTGAGCAATTTTACCACACTGGAATAACCCTTAAACTCAGCCAGCATTAAAGCTGTATAATTTCCCGGATTTTTGTGGTTTAGTTCTGAACCAGCATCAATTAAAATCTTTACTGCATCAGGATAACCCCGATGTGCGGCCCACATTAAAGCAGTTGCGCCCGAATCATCCAGCACGTTGACATCGGCACCTTTTTCGACTAATAATTGGACGATCGCCATATAACCGCGATCGCACGCCTTCATTAAAGCCGTTTTCCCCAAATCCGCCGGGACATTGGGATCAGCACCGCCCTCAAGCAAAGCCTTCACAGTCTCGGTATGTCCGTGAAAAGCAGCCAGCGTCAAAGCCGTCTCCCCAAAGTTTTTCGCATTCAGAAACTCATCCCGATTTGAGTTTACTTTTTGCAGCAAAGCCGATACGATCGCACTGTGGCCGTGAACAGCCGCCACCAGTAAAGGCGTATCGCCCAACCTATTTCTAGCACCGACACTAGCACCTCGGTTTAAGAGCAATTCCACCACATCTTCGCAGCCTTCAACCACCGCAAAATTCAAAGCAGTTTCATCATCTTTATCCTTAGCGTTGATATCCGCGCCAGCATCGAGTAAGATATGGGCGATCGGCGCATTTCCCCCAGCAGCAGCAGCCATCAAAGCCGTGCCCCCATCTCCATTTTTTACATTCGCATTAGCACCCGCACCAAGCAAAGTTTGCACCACATCAGTATTGCCAGAATCCGCAGCCAAAGTTAAAGCAGTTTCTCCGTTTTTGTCGGGAATTTCGACATCAGCACCAGCAGCCAACAGCGCCTCGACAACAGCCAAATTTCCCGCCGTCGCAGCCAGCATCAAAGCAGTTTTGCTCTCTAGATTTTTAACATTAGCATCCGCCCCACACTTGAGCAAAATTCGCACAATTTCAGCGCTACCTTGACGGACAGCTAAAAACAGCATAGAATTCTCAGCAACCGCACCCGCATCCACCAAAGCTTTGACAACAGCTTCGTGACCCGATAAAGCAGCTATTTTCAGAGCAGAATCTCCATCTTTATCTCGGACATTTACATCAGCATTAGCATCAAGTAACATCCGCACAACATTGATATCTCCTTTGAGAGAAGCCGCCATCAAAGCCGTACTTCCATCATCATTTTTAGCATTAACATCAGCACCCGCCGCCAGCAACAGTCGCACAGAGTCAGCCTGTTTGTGAGCCGCCGCCAGCATCAAAGCCGTTAGCCCAAAACGCCTGCTCACCTGGTTGACATTAGCGTCATTGTTTAGTAAACTACGCACGATTTCTGTATAGCCCTTTTGGGCAGCAAACATCAAAGCCGTCGTCCCCTCAGAGTCTTTGGCGTTAGCGTTAACACCCTTAGCGAGTAAAGCTTGGACGTGAATAATGTTGCCAGTCTTGGCGGCTTGAATCAATACAGCGTCTTGTTTAGTGGCAGCCATAATAGTCTCTCATACCGTATATTTTTACCGTCGCACGAGACGGCCTGACTGGTATGCTAAGTTTTATGAAGTATGTTTGCTAATCCTCAGAACACCATGAATCTCGAAATTCCTCAGTCAGTGAAAGTTTGGAGCCAATTCTTCCACCCAGTTTTAATGTGGGTACTGCTGGCCATCTCATTTTATGCTTTGTATCTCGGCTTGCAAATCCGCCGTACCAGAAGTGCGGAAGGCGAAGTCAAAAAAGAGTTAATTAAGGGTAAATTCAACATCAAGCATCACCAGATGGGTTCTTTGCTGCTAGCCTTGATGGTAACGGGTGCAGTCGGCGGAATGGCCGTCACCTACATCAACAACGGCAAACTATTTGTCGGCCCGCACTTGCTAGCAGGGTTGGGAATGACGGCAATAATTGCGATCGCAGCATCGCTGACTCCTTTGATGCAAAAAGGCAATGATTTGGCCAGAAACACTCACATCTTTCTGAATATTGTGCTCTTGGGGCTGTTTGGCTGGCAAGCGGTATCAGGCGTAGAAATCCTGCAAAGAATTATCAGCAAAATGTGATAATTTGAGTAAAATTGCTAATTGCTAATTGCTTTGGGGCGATTAGCGATTAGCAAGTAAATTATCTTATTTTAGTAGTTTAATAGCCCAAATTTTTTTGATATTTTAATATATTAAAATTAAATTTATCAAAAATTTATAAAATTAATTAGGTAATTTTTTGAATCCACAATAAGAAAACACCTGCTATTAAACCTGATAAAACGCTTTGTCTACCCAACAATAATCACGGCTATTTCATTATAAATAATTCCGGTTCTTCTTTACTTAGTATGCCAAACTAATAATTAAAATGCCAAGTAAGCAAACATCTATTTTTGTAGCTTGCAAAATTTATAAAGCGATAGGCAGAACGTTTTATTAACTTAAGCTTTTTGTTAATACCTTCAACAATACCACTTGTTGTCCTATTATCAAAGTAAGCAATTATCTCGTCAAACCAATTAGTAAGAGTCTTAACAGTATCTGGAAAATATTGTTGAGTTCTTTCCTGGCAGATACCAATTCTCAACAATGCCCTCAACCAATTTGTTTTTTTTACTCAAATATTTGTCGGAAATTTTCTTGTAATTTATGCCTTTCTGCAAGATTGGGACACATATTTTTAACCTCAATTTATTTGACTGATTTAGCTATTGATTTAGCATACCAAGTAAGGAAGAACCGTTTTTCATTTCTGACTCAAGTGAATTAGAATCAGACATCGATTTAAAAGTAAATTAGAATAGTTAAAGAGAAAAATCAGTTGTAAGTTGATCTCTGTAGGAGTAAAGATTGTAATCTTAAAATTTTTTCCTTATAACCGATAACTCATCAACTTATTTATTTTTGATTCCTAAGATACAAGGGGCGGGTTTCACCAACAATATTTGCCTAAAATCCATAATTTCGTAAACCCGCCCCCACCCAACGGTAAATCGCAATCTACCTATTTCAAGGTACAAAGGGCGGGTTTACAACATTTTGGGTTTTTAAATCAAAATCTTGGCGAATCCGCCCCTACGGGCTTAATACAGCGTATTCCAGGTTTATGAAGTACACCGCGCTCTCACGGGGTTTCTTTACAGTTCTCGCCTCATTACTGATTCTGTTGCTCGAAACCCGGTCGATCGCGATCTACATCTACATGGAATAAGCTGTAAATTATGGGAAATTAAACAATCTCGATCGACCCACACCTACCAACTAAGGCAAATCAGTGCTCCCCATCAGATAAAGGTCGCACTCCCGGGCCACGCCCCGCCCTTCGTTAATCGCCCAAACCACCAAACTTTGTCCCCGGCGACAATCACCAGCCGCGAAAACTCCCGGAATGCTGGTTGTATATTTTTCGTGCTCGGCTTTCACGTTGCTGCGGGCGTCACGTTCCAATCCCAAGTCATCCAGCAAGGGCTGTTCCGGGCCGAGGAAGCCCATCGCTAACAAAACAAGCTGTGCCGGCAACACTTTTTCGGTGCCGGGGATGTGGTTCGGAATAAACTGCCCTTTCTCGTTTTTCGCCCACTCCACCTCAACGGTGTGCACAGCTTTGACATTGCCGTTTTCGTCGCCCTCGAACTTTGTCGCCGTGGTGAGATAGCCGCGGGGGTCATCGCCGAATTTGGCTGCGGCTTCTTCTTGGCCGTAGTCGAGACGGTAGACTTTTGGCCATTCAGGCCAGGGATTGTTGGCCGCGCGTTCCGAGGGCGGTTTGGGCAGGATTTCTAGCTGTACGAGGCTTTTGCAGCCGTGGCGGATGGAGGTGCCCACGCAGTCGGTGCCGGTGTCGCCACCGCCGATGATCACGATATCTTTGCCTTCGGCGGAGATGAAGTTGCCGTTGGTGCTCTTGTCGAGAACTGCTTTGGTGTTCGCAGTCAGGAAGTCCATTGCGAAGTGGATGCCTTTTAATTCCCGGCCGGGGATGCCCAAGTCGCGGGGTTTTGTCGCGCCGGTACAGAGCACAACGGAGTCGTATTCTTTTAGCAGTTGTTCTGCTGGTAAGTCTTTGCCGACTTCGGTGTTGCAGACGAATGTCACGCCTTCGTCTTCGAGGACTTTCAGGCGGCGCATTACGACTTGTTCTTTGTCTAGCTTCATGTTGGGGATGCCATACATTAGCAGGCCGCCTGGTCGATCGGCTCTTTCGTATACTGTTACCCAATGACCGGCTTTATTTAGTTGCGCGGCGGCGGACAAACCGGCGGGCCCGGAACCGATGACGGCGATTTTTTTGCCGGTGCGTTTGGCGGGTGGTTCGGCGGCAATCCAGCCTTCATCCCAGCCTTTATCGATAATCGAGGCTTCGATGTTTTTAATCGTGACTGGCGGGTTGTTGATGCCGAGTACGCAAGCGCCTTCGCAGGGGGCGGGACAGACGCGGCCGGTGAATTCGGGGAAGTTATTCGTTTTGTGGAGTCTGTCTAGGGCTTCTTTCCAGAGTCCGCGATATACTAGGTCGTTCCATTCGGGGATGAGGTTGTTAATCGGGCAGCCGCTTGCCATGCCGCTGATAATTGTCCCCGTGTGGCAAAACGGAATGCCGCAATCCATGCAGCGCGCGCCTTGGGTGCGGAGTTTGTCCTCTTCCATCGGCAGGTGAAATTCGTCCCAGTTGTGGACTCTCTCGACTGGTGAGAGTTCGGAGGGCAATTCGCGCAAGAATTCGATAAAGCCTGTTGGTTTTCCCATAGTGGTGTTCTGGTTAGAATTTACTATTCTGTCCGTTTCTCAAAGGTGAAGCTGGCGGGCTTCTGAATTAACTATTGTGATCTAAATTGTGTGCGATCGCACCTCAGATTGAGCAATTTGTACATGAAATCTTTAATATCGCCGGGAGTCGGGGAATTGTCGGCAGCGGTAAAATATAGATATATCGACAGCAAAGAAACCGGGTTTTTTACGGGAATTAAAGGTTTTAAAGGTTTTGATGCAGTATTTTCGTCCATCAAACCCGGTTTCTACGTAATTTCAGCATGGCTTATTCTGGGACGATCGCATTTACGGCTACAGCCACATCTGAAAACCCTCGCGGGTTAACTCAGACGGCCCGCCAGCGTCAACTTCCAAGCGCCGTCCCCATCAGGATGGCTCGAAATACAATACAAAAAGTTACAGACCTTGCAAAATATTAATTTCAGGATATACTACTGTAAATCGGTCAGATATATGGAGTTAATACCATCAACTCCTAAAATAGGTACACAAAGTCATGAGCATTACAATTGAGAACGTATCGAAACACTTCGGCTCCTTCCACGCGATTGACAACGTGAGTTTGAAAATAAAAAACGGCTCTCTAGTCGCGCTTTTAGGGCCTTCCGGTTCGGGGAAATCGACTCTGCTGAGGATGATTGCTGGACTAGAACCGCCGGACACGGGTCATATTTACCTGATCGGCGAGGATGCTACCCACCAGTCGGTGCAGGAACGGAATATTGGTTTTGTGTTTCAGCACTATGCTTTGTTCAAACACATGACTATTCGGAAAAATATTGCTTTTGCGATGGAAATTCGCAAAGTTCCTAAAGACTCTATTCGCAGGCGGGTTGATGAACTTTTGGATTTAGTTCAGTTGAAAGGTTTGGGCGATCGCTATCCTTCGCAACTTTCCGGCGGCCAGCGGCAGCGGGTGGCTTTAGCCAGATCTCTAGCAGTTCAACCGAAAGTGCTGCTGCTAGACGAACCTTTTGGAGCATTAGATGCTAAAGTTCGCAAAGAATTGCGATCGTGGCTGCACAACCTTCACAAAGAAGTTAACATCACCACAGTTTTTGTGACTCATGACCAAGAAGAAGCTATGGAAGTAGCCGATGAAATTGTGGTGATGAACCAAGGTAGAGTCGAACAAGTTGGCACTCCTGCTGAAATTTACGACAAACCGGCAACAGCTTTTGTGATGACTTTTATTGGGCCTGTCAATGTGTTGCCCAATGCTGCGGGTTTGTTCGCGAGCAACGGTACAACGCCTCAAAATAGTGGAGCGGCTCATTGTGAATTAGTATTTTGGCGCCCCCATGACGTGGAAATTCAAACTAAGCCGGAGTCTGGTTTTGCATTAGCAAAAGTCAGCCGCATCATTCATGTAGGACGCGAAATTCAAACCCAGTTATTGTTAGAATCGGGTCAGGTAGTAACAGCTTACGTAAGTCGCGATCGCTTCGATTATCTACAGCTCAAGCAAGATCAGCAAGTTTACGTCAAGGCCAAACACGCGATGACTTTCCCTGCTTATTCAGCTTAAATCCGTGGCTGCATCTTACTCAAAATACTATCGAGGATCTCCTACAAAACACTGTTGCCACATCGTTACCAGGCTTGTGCCTGGTAATGCTGTCTTGTGGATATAAATCGGAGGAGCGGTTCTTCCTTCCGTAGGTCAAAAAAATATCAACTCCGGCTTTAAGTTCTCCCCCTTAGTAATAATTTCTTCAGCCGTGTATTTGGCCATGACTCCTTTTAATACTTCTTCAACCGCCGGATATATAATGCGAGCAATGACTTATTCTTCGTCATCTATTTGTTTAAAAATAGCTGGGACTTCTTCTAATAGAATGTGCCTGTTGAGCGCTACATATGTGAAAAAATCTTGCAAATATTTTGAGGAAGCTTCAGCGGAACTTTCCTGTTTTTCCACCCTGACGCTCAACTTTTTTACAGTATAAACTGTGGGGGTTATTACGTGATTTTCTTCTCCTACTAACTGTTATTGCACTTTACCAAACTGCATCAGCACGCCCAGTTCTCCGAGGTTGACAATGACAAGCAATTTGGACAAAATAGCTAAAAATACTATCGAGCTAGTTTAACAGCTATGTAAACATCCTTATTGTATTGCTTGACTTGATTTACTCAACGTTACTGGTAGATTATAAAAACATATTTTACCCCAACTATGGCACTTAATTATCTGCTCTATATTGACTTTATAGATATTTTATTTTCCGGTCATTAACAAGTATTCAAAATCCGCTGCAGCCAAAGGAGGACTAAACAAATATCCTTGCATTATATCGCACTTATAGCGCCAGAGAAAATCTTTTTCTGCTTCTGTTTCAACTCCTTCGGCAATTACCTCAAGACAGAGACTGTGCGCCATTTCAATAATAGCTTTCACAATCGCTGCATTTGTGCAACCATCGGTAATATTGCTGATAAAACATCGGTCTATTTTTAAAGTATCGAAGGGGTATTGCGTCAGATAGCTTAAAGAAGAATACCCAGTGCCGAAATCGTCAAGAGATATACAAACTCCCAAATTTTTCAAATGTTGCAAAGTCGCGATCGCACTTTCGGCATCCTCTACCATCAAACTTTCTGTCAGCTCTAATTCCAAACTGCTCGCTTCCAAACCAGTTTCTGCTAAAATTTGGGCAACTCTGCTGCTGAGATCCGGTTGGTGAAATTGGCGTGGCGACAGATTCACCGCTACCCGCAGCCCCGAAAAACCAGCATTTTGCCAAACTTGCATTTGCTTGCAAGCTGTCTGCAAAACCCACTCACCTAACTCTACAATGAAGCCAGTTTCTTCGGCATGGGGAATAAATTCTGCGGGCGAAATCAGCCCTTTTTCTGGATGTACCCAGCGCACTAAAGCTTCTGCGCTCATAATTTTACCAGTCTGGACATTGACCTGCGGCTGATAGTAAACTTGGAATTCTTCTCGTTCCAGTGCGTTGCACAAACGAGTTTTGATCTGCTCTAGTTTGTCGGCAGTCTTTTGGATAAATTCGCTGCTTTGCGATCGCAAAGTATTGTACTGTTCAGCAACAGCTTCTTGTTTTTTCAAGCGGCTCGATATCGCGCCCACAAGTTCAGCTTTACTAAAAGGTTTAGTCAGGTAATCATCTGCCCCCAATTCCATACCTTGCCGCATTTCAGAGCGATCGGCTTTACCGGTGAGAAAAACAAAAGGTACTGTAGCAGTAACAGGATTAGATCGCAAGGCCATCAGCACCCCATACCCGTCAAGTTCTGGCATCATCACGTCGCAAATAATCACGTCTGGAAGATTTGACACCGCCGCATATAAACCTTGCGATCCATTTTCTGCACCCGTCACGTCGAAACCTTCAGCTTTGAGGAGTTTGAGAATATTCTCCCGAATTACTTGCTCGTCCTCAATCACTAGAATCTTTTTCATACGTCATTCCCTGAAAGCGGTATAATTGATAGGCGTTACTGAACGCGATAAGCGTCCCAATAACTGAGAACGCACAGATCGATGGGCCCAACAGCCGAATATTTTCCGACACAAATAGCAAACACCTGAAAAACGCTAATTTTTCAAGCACAACTAGATTAATGTTTCTCTGCTTAGTCAGTGCCGTCCGTATTATTACGAGGTTAATTAATAATCTCTCAACTAATTCTAGGCGATCGATAGTTAGCAGCGCCTTAAATAACTGCTAAACTAATTGTGCCACCTGAACGATTGTCTGCAAACAATCTCAGCCTATTTATATCAGTTGCCAAAAACCATGCAACTGCAAGCAAGTTCCAAACCCTTGCGGAGTCAGTCTTTCCCCATTCTTCAATGTAAAATCTCAACTTTTAAATCTCAAATGGTATTACCTACTGGATTCCCTGAACCCGCACAGATTGGGGTGATAGAAGTGAAGCAATATCCTCAGTACCGCGCTGTCACCTACACCCACGCGGGCGATTTGCGACAAGCAACTGGCATCGCCTTCAATCCCTTATTTCAACACATCAGCAACAACCAAATTGCGATGACAACGCCAGTAGAAGCGCGCTATACGGAAACTTCCGAGGCAATCGATGCTGTTCCCCAAGCTGAAGTTTCGTTCCTCTATCCCACACCAAATATCGCCCCCAGCAGCGTTAACTCCGCTGTAGAAATCACGGATACTTCGCCGATGACGGTTGTCAGCATTGGCGTGGGCGGGGCCTACACTTGGGAAAGCTACGAAAATAACCTCCAGAAACTCAAAGATTGGCTTCAAGAACATCCTGAATACGAAATAGTCGGGCCGCCGCGCCGTTTTTTTTACAATTCCCCGATGACGCCGGAAGCAACTAAAATCAGCGAGGTACAAATTCCGATCAAGTGCCGCTGACGTGAACAACTAATTCGCGAATGTGACCCCGCTGGCGGTGTTCCCACAGGTAAATTCCCTGCCAAGTTCCTAACAGCAACCTGCCGCGATCGATCGGGATTTGTTCAGAAGTATGAGTCAGCGCAGTGCGAATGTGCGCCGGCATATCGTCTGGGCCTTCGGCATCGTGAATGTAGCGATCGTCCTCCGGTACCAGTTTAGCCAAAAAGTTAGCCAAATCCTTAAGTACATCCGGGTCAGCATTTTCTTGAATCACCAAACTAGCAGAAGTATGGCGCAAAAATAAGCTGCAAAGTCCCGTTTTAATACCTGAATTCGCCACCGCATCTTCTATCTTAGGAGTGATTTTGGACAGAGATTTCCCGGTAGTTTGAATCTTGAGTATCTGTTGATAGTGATTCATTCGATTTTAGATTTTAGATTTTAGATTTTAGATTTTGGATGAGACTGATGCCAAACTCTTCTGTTGGCGGAGGTAGACTTTGTTTGTGTAAGATCGATTTCTAATCGGACTTATGAAAAATAGTCTACAACAGCTTGGGCGATCGCCTCCGTACCATTTTTATCCAATTTATCCGACAAACGCGGCGGATGCAGCGGTTGTCGCAAAAACTCCCAATCCCCCTCAAAAAACTCCGCCGCCGTCACAATTTGATGTTCCGCATAATTTTGAAGCCATTCCAGCAACACCGCAGCTTCTGCAAAACCTTCTCTCATGATAGAAACAACAGGTATTTCCAAGCGAAAAGCTTCCGCAAAAGTGCTGTATCCGGGTTTAGAAACTAAGCGCCCGCAGACAGGCATAATATCAACCGGACGCGGTAAAATCGGGAAAGATTGTGTAAACTCTTCATTTTTGACATAAATCAAATTTGGCAAATCGGGTGCTCCCGCATCAAAAGTAATAAATTGCCAGTCGCTAAATTGCTGTAAATTTTGATAAGGAATTTCCTCTAAACCCAATCCGCCGAACGTCAGCAATACAGTTTTTTCCAGCGGTGTTTCGATGCCGAATGCTTCCCGAACTTTATCGTTACTGTAGCGAGGATTGCCGCCAGTCAAGCCCACATCTTGAATATTTGGGAAAGCTGCCATCGGTTCGTGCAAAGGAAGACGAAAAAGCCGATCGCACATTCCGAAACACTCACCAATCCAATCTGCCATTTCTACAAATTCCCCGCCCCAATCGCGATAGATAAAATCCCACCCAAAATTGCTCATCATCCAGCAAGGAACCCCAGCCGCTGCCGCCATTCGCGTTGCCAAAGGAGGAATATCTGCCAGCACCAAGCCCACCCGATTTTGCTTGATAAAAGTAACTTCGCTGGCAATTAGGGAATTTTGCTTTTTCCGAATTTCCCGCAATTTTTCCAGCGTCGCGTCTTTATCCATATTCAAACTGTCAGCTTGCACCACACCCACATCAAAAGCGCGGGGACGGTGGATAAAGTCGCCACCAATGTAAGATTCTAGCAGCCAGCGAGGTGCTGTTGTTGTGATAATTAGTAAAATATCTGGATTTAATTCTTGAATTTTTGCAGCTACGGACGCAACTCGGACAGCGTGACCGAATCCGTGATTCGTGATGGCAATATATAATGTTGGTCTAGACATTGATAATAGGGAATGGGGAATTAGGAATTAGGAATTGGGCATTGGGCATTGGGCATTGGATGTAGAGACTGGAAGGCAACAAGGCCAAGCTTCAAGCAACGCACAACCAACAATGACACAATTAATAACTAATGACTATCGAATACGCAAGAATTTATCAATCAGACGCGCCCTCAGACCAAACAGGCAATTGATTAATCTTGTCCAGGGTTATATCTACATACTTTTTGCCGTCCGCCGCCAGATTTTCCCCAAAATATCCCTCATCGCCGTCGTGCTTGTGAGGGCCGCTCAAAGCTGCTGCATAGCGGCCTTGCAAACGAGCTTGGTTGAAAGGAGAAGTCGCGTACCAGTACCAGCGACTGGGAAAAACTATGCCGCCAATATCCTCAACTGAATCGCGAGTGCCGCGAAAGTGGAAAATGCGATCGGCTTCTGCAAAACCATTTTCTCCCGAAAACACGCCCCCAACCGAAACAACCGTAATTTCTGCCTTCAGCCATTCTTTAAGATAGCGAGTAGCACCCAAAGCAACTTGTGCTCCGCCGCTAGTGCCAATTAAAATAACTTTCACAGGTTTTTGAGAATTAACTGAAATGGGAGATTGAGCATTCATGCGATCGATAATTGCCTTAGCCAATCCCTGATTATATGCAAAGCCGTAGCGATAATCTAGAGAAATTGCAAATCTCCAGAGATTGCGAATTTTAATTAATATATCTCCCGCAATCGGCCCGCTTTTTGCCTGTTCTGCAAACCGCCAAAAAGGAGCTAGCCAGCGCTCTCCTCCTAAACTTTTGTTAGAAGCTGAATAAGGAAAAACATCGCCCACTGCTACGCACTGCGGGTGACTTTTAACTAAACGCTTGAGAAACAACTCTTCACCTGGGGTTAATTCGTCCCCGGAAAAATCGCCAACTCCCGATAAAAAGATGATATAACAATTGAGTGGCGAAGACTTGCGGGCTTCTAGATTGCCCTTGTTTGAGGGCAGTATCTCCGGCGGATTTTTCTTGATACCAAAAGTTTCAGCACTTTGATTCAGCCACCATATAACAGTTCCCACCGGCGAAAGAATGCCCCAAATTATCAGGATTACACCTGCGATGAGCAACAAATTTAAACTTCCCCCGCGCAGCCATGCAAGTATCCGTAAAATCAATCTTAGCATTTAATAAAATCTGGTAGAATGCCAATTAATTACTTAATTACCTAGAAATACTTCGGTGATTCTGCTGTATTAGAGCTTATTTTGTAAAAGTTGTCAACTATCTTGAGGAGCAGGAGTTCAACGTGAAGGGAGAAGATTCAATTGCAAGTTTGGGGGCAACCCTTTGGAACGCACTTTCATTGAACGGCAATTTTTACGAAAAAACTCCCTACACTCGCAGAACTAAGCGAATAGCTTTAACAATTGTAATTTTAGCTGCGCTGTCCCGCGTGTTGGGCAGTGCTGCGATATTGTTAATCAACCGAACTGAGCCATCAGTATTATTTCTAGGACTTTTGATAGAGGGTTTGGCAGTCGCGGGGGGTTATTATTTTTGGACTTTCACTATCTTTAAAATCGGGGAGTGGCTGAAGCCGGGACACGTAACTTATGGGGAGTTGCTGGTTCCGATCGGCTTTGCCTACGCCCCCCAAGTGCTGAATTTCTTAACGTTGATTCCTTTGCTGGGAGAAGGAATTGAGCGGATATTAGCTGTGTGGAGTTTGCTAGCTGTAATTGTGGCGGTTCGCCAAGGTTTGGATATTAAAACTCGCTGGGCGGTGTTAATTTGTTTGGTGGGTTGGCCATTGATCCAAATTGCGATCGGCTTTGTGGAAGTAATTGAACAGTTGCTTTCACGATGGCTGTGAACTAACCTGACGGTCAACTGGGTACAGTTAGACCGCAGGCTTCTTTTTCCTTTTTTGCAAAGGCTTTTTTGAGTGACGGAGTTCCCCCGCCACTTTTGTAACTCAGACCAATCTTTCTAATAAGTTTAGCTGAATTTTCATCTCGATCCAAAGATTCTCCGCACTGACAGGAATGCCAGCGTTCCGATAATTCTTTCGGGACTTTATTGATACATTTCCAGCAATGTTGAGAAGTTCCTTTCGGGTCAACAAACAAAACGCTTTTACCTAGCTTCCAGGCGACATATTTTAGGACGCTAGCAAATTGCCCGTGAGCAGCATCAAGCATTGATTTATTCAAACCGCTCTTAGCTGACTGACCGTTCGGCAAGTAAACCAAATTACCATCCTCAATATCGGTCTTGGGCTTGGCACGTCTAGTTAGATTTTTGACGCTCAAGTCTTCAACAACTAAAACATCGCATTTACTGAATAGCTCATGTGCTGTTTTGAACTGAAAATCTAATCTAGTTCTAGCTACAAACTGATGGAGTCTGGAAATCTTGCCCTTGATAATCTTCCAAGGTTTAGAACCCTTTACTCTACCAGCTAACTTCGCTTGAAGCCTTGCTAACTTCTGGGCCGACTTCCTCAAGAATCTAGGATTCTCAACTCTTCTGCCATTGGAAAGATAGACGTAATGGGTTATCCCCATATCTATACCAACAGTATTTTCGACCGTCGGTTGAATTTCTGTAACCGTTACGGGAACCGTCTTATCTTCTAGCGTCAAGGAAATATACCACCCATCTGCTTCTCTGATAACACTGCCCGTCTTAACTTTGAACCCTGTTGGTATTGGACGATGGAATACCATCGGCACTTGACCTATCTTTGCTAGGTCAATACAAATCCTGTTTTGCTCGTCCTTAACGATATGTAAATTATCTAGTTGAGGGTATGTGAAGGATTTGTAGTAATGAAGCCCCTTGAATTTGGGCTTACCTCTACGATTACCATTCTTGTCGGGCGTGGTAAAGTTTGAAAAGGAAGTTTCAACTCTGTTAACGACATCTTGTAAGACCTGAGAATCTAACACTTTATAATCAGGAAACAGCTTCTTAGTGTTTTTCAGGTCGGCAAGTTGTATCGTCTGCCACTGTACATATCCGCCTTCAAGGTTCGAGAAAACGTCGCCTTTCCTGGTTAAAGGATTGCCTAATTCATCCTTCTTCCTACCATCCCTAGTCTGCACTCTCGTCAAAGGAATATTTCGATAAATCTCCTCCACAGGGACTATCGAAACAATCAAAGGGCAGGCGTTGACGGGCGTTCTCGTGGCTTCCCACCATCTAAATCTTTCGCTGAGTCGGTAGTTGTACTGCCGACGACAAAGCTCTAGATGAGCCACAATTGTTGTTAGTTGGGCTTTTGTGGGTTTGAGGCGGTATTTATAAGTTAGCTGCATTTTTAAGCTTCCTTTTTTCGACCTTTGGATAGTATAGTTTATGTGTGTCCAAAATGCCATACCAAAAATTACTATTTCAATACTTGGAAGGTACATCAAAAAATCAAGATGCTCCCGAAGATTGATTCATAGTAGCCAAATGTGAACAAACCTGACGGTCAACTGAGTACAGTTAGACCGCAGGCTTCTTTTTCCTTTTTTTTCTCATGCTTTTTATAGTGAGGTAGTTCCACCCCCACTTGCTAATTTAGTATCAGAGTATTTCCCGATCATCTTGGGGTATAAAAGAATAATTGTCGGTTTCGGTACCGAAACCCGACGAGCCTTTCATCCCAAGGAGTAATTTATTCGGGGTACGGGGCGCAGCGCTCAGATGCGTCCCCTTTGAATATACCGAGGGACTTCCCGGCTGGTAGTTAATTTACACTGCCATTTGTCGATCGTACTGCGAGACGGCAACCACACCTATAGTATTCGGGTCTCCCCACTGTCCCTACCCCTTTAGCAAGATACATTGTTATAGAAGGAAATACACAAAAATTTACATCTATAATTTGTGTAGTGTTCCAAATCGCTCCTCACCAGCAGCGATACAGCCCTCGCCAAGACAGTAGGATAGAAAAAATATGTTTGAACGCTTTACAGAACAAGCCATTAAAGCAATCATGCTAGCCCAAGAGGAAGCGCGACGCCTCGGTCACAATTTTGTAGGCACCGAGCAAATTCTTCTGGGACTCGTCGGCGAAGGCACTGGCATCGCTGCAAAAGTATTACTGGATATGGGCCTCAACTTGAAAGAGGCGCGCAATGAAATCGAAAATATCATCGGCAGAGGTTCTGGGTTCCTCCCGCCAGAAATTCCTTTTACGCCCCGCGTTAAGCGCATTTTTGAGACGGCCCTGAACGAAGCGCGGCAGTTAGGCCACAATTACATCGGCACCGAGCACATCCTGCTGGGGCTGATTCAGGACGATGAAGGGGTGGCGGCGAAGGTGCTGCAAAACTTGGGGATCGATCGCCAGAGAGTCCGCACGCAGGTAATTCGTGCCGTGGGAGAAGTCGCGGCGGTACCCGGAGGCAGGGGAGATAGCGGCGATCGCAAAATCCCGACTTTAGAAGAATTCGGCACAAACCTGACCAAGTTAGCCGCAGCCGGCAAACTCGACCCCGTAGTGGGCCGCGAAAATGAAATCGAGCGCGTGATCCAAGTGCTCGGCCGCCGCACGAAGAACAATCCAGTGTTAGTAGGCGAACCGGGAGTCGGCAAAACAGCCCTCGCCGAAGGCCTAGCCCAGCGAATTGTTAACAGAAACGTCCCGGAAATTTTAGAAGACAAACAAGTAATCAGCCTCGATATGGGTTCGCTGATTGCTGGTACAAAGTTCCGAGGCGAATTTGAAGAACGGCTGACGAAAATCATGGCCGAAATTCGCGCTGCAGGCAACATCATTCTGGTAATCGATGAAATTCACACCTTAGTCGGTGCAGGCGCAATTCAAGGTAGCATGGACGCCTCCAATATGCTCAAACCCGCCCTTGCTAGAGGCGAATTGCAGTGTGTCGGCGCCACTACCTTGGACGAATATCGCAAACACATCGAGCGCGACGCTGCCTTAGAACGGCGCTTCCAACCGATAAAAGTCGGTGAACCGAGCGTGGCTGAAACAATAGAAATATTGTACGGGTTGCGATCGGCTTACGAACAGCATCACAGACTGACAATTTCCGACGCAGCTTTAGAAGCAGCGGCCACACTGTCAGACAGGTACATTAACGATCGGTTTTTGCCAGACAAGGCGATCGACTTAATTGACGAAGCAGGTTCCCGCGTCCGCGTGATGAATTCGCAAACCCCGCCCGAAGTTAAAGAGCTCAAAAAGCAACTGCCCGCAGTAACAAAAGAAAAAGATGCAGCAGTGCGCGAGCAAGACTTCGACAAAGCTGGAAAATTGCGCGATCGCGAATTAGAAATAGAAGCCGAAATCGCCGAAGCTACGATCAACAAAAGCCAACTCAAAACTTCTCCCATTGTCACCGAAGAAGACATCGCCCACATCGTGGCTAATTGGACGGGAGTACCAGTCAGCAAGCTGACAGAATCCGAATCGGAATTGCTGCTGCACATGGAAGACACGCTGCACCAGCGCTTGATCGGTCAAGAAGAAGCTGTCAGCGCAGTTTCTAGGGCTATCCGTCGCGCGCGGGTAGGCTTGAAAAATCCGAATCGCCCGATCGCCAGTTTCATCTTTTCCGGGCCCACAGGCGTCGGCAAAACCGAACTTACAAAAGCCCTAGCAACATATTTCTTCGGTTCCGAAGAAGCCATGATTCGGTTAGATATGTCCGAATTCATGGAACGCCACACGGTTTCCAAACTCATCGGTTCGCCTCCGGGTTACGTTGGCTACGACGAAGGTGGCCAACTAACAGAAGCAGTCCGGCGCCGTCCTTACACAGTCATCTTGTTCGACGAAATCGAAAAAGCTCACCCAGATGTCTTCAACATGATGCTGCAAATCTTAGAAGACGGCCGCTTAACTGATGCTAAAGGTCGGACAGTAGACTTTAAGAATACACTGCTGATCATGACATCAAACATCGGTTCGCGAGTAATTGAAAAAGGCGGCGGCGGCCTCGGTTTCGAGTTTGCTGACAGTGCAGCAGACGTTCAGTACAACCGCGTTCGCAGCTTGGTAAACGAAGAACTGAAACAGTTTTTCCGTCCCGAATTTATCAACCGCTTGGATGAGATTATCGTCTTCCGCCAGTTGAACAGGGAAGAAGTGAAGCAGATTGCGGACATTATGTTGCAGCAAGTCTTCAGCCGCTTAACCGAACAGGGTATTACTTTGTCGGTGACAGACCGGTTCAAGGACTTGTTAGTTACAGAAGGCTACAATCCCAGCTACGGTGCTCGACCTTTGCGCCGCGCAATCATGCGGTTGTTGGAAGATGTACTGGCTGAGGAAATGCTGTCTGGGAAGCTAAAAGACGGCCAAAAGGCGATCGTTGATGTGGATGAAAACGGTCAGGTTAAGATAGTGCCCGATGGCCCATCTGAGCCGAAATTGCCCGAATTCGCATTAAGCCATTAATGCACTCTACCAACGGATAAATACTGTTAATTAAAAACCCGGTTTCTCCGAGAAACCGGGTTTTTAATTAAATGAAACCAGTTGAAAAAAAGCAACTTTAGGCAAGCTCCAAATCCTTATATAATCAGTCATATCAAATTCGGTAGCATCGGACATTATTCCTCTCTGTATTCTCTCCCTCTGCGTTCTCTGCGCCCTCTGCGGTTAAATCATTCCGATACAACCGGAAACGATATGATTCCCAATTCTAAAATCTAAAATCTAAAATCTAAAATGGTATGAGTTATGACTCTATTATCCCAACACATTATCTACAGCAATTTCTATGTCTGGAAAAGCTAGAATAGATAAAACCTGACCCCGCTGAAATCTTTGAATATTTTGATATCCCGAAGGAGAAGGTTCGCGATAAACTACTACACATTGCTCGTTAATATCTACCAGCCAAACTTCTACAATATTGTCTTCCGCATAAAGAGGAATTTTGATATTTCTGTCAGTTTCAGCGGTTGCATCCGCTACTTCCACAATTAGTAAAATATCCTCAGACTGAGGATGTCCCGATTCGTAAAAATCATCGCGCCGCCGCAGTAAAGAAATATCCGGTTCAGGTTCCGAGCGATCGTCCAATTCTACCGGATCTTGAACTCCAATGGTTACTCTCGATAATAAACGGATATAGAATAACTCTGTCAGACGCTTGACATGAGATGTATGCCTTCTACCAACGGCGGCCATTTGAACGATTTCTCCTCGAATCAATTCAACTTTATCATCTTTTGTCAAGATGCCAGATTCAATCATCTGATGATATTCTTTTACTGTGAACAGGCGCTTCATAAACTGAGTTGTCATAATTTATTTATTTGGCGCTCCTTTTAGTTGCCCTTTTTCTGTTTCATCGCCTTTGCTGCTTTCACAATCTCAAATCGCGGCGCAAAAAAAGGAATTTTTACCTATTGATCTTAGTTTGCTTTTAAGGTATATTTTAAATAATGGGAGTAGTAACTTAAATTTTAAAATTGCCACTATTCCCATTATTAAATAATACATTGTCAAGCTAACAGTGTCAAGCTTTTTACCAAAAAAAAAAAAGGCGATTTTTCAAAACTTCATCAACAAATAATCATAGGGTTAGGGTTTTGGTAAACCCACCCTAACCACCCAACAAAAGTTGATTAAGGGAAAATTTAATCCCACGATTGCAATTGTACAACCCAATGCTGCACGACAGCGGAAATGCGATCGCGCCGCGTTTCAAAAGTAGCAGCAATCCAGATAAACACAATCCCAAAAGCCAAACCAATCGCCCATTTAATCAGCGGATAATCGAATATCAGAACCACCAACTGATAGAAAACATTGATTAAAAATACAGCCGTTCCCACAAACAAAAACGCCCGAACTCGCAGCGCCAAACCTGCGGCAATAGCCGCCAAACTAAAAGCCCCCGCAACTAAACCGTGGCTTTGCTGAGTCAAAAGAGGCATCCCGCAAATCAGCGCAGTTGCAAGCATTCGCAGATTGTGGCGCAGCGGTTTTTGTGCGGGTAATTTGAGAGTACGATTCCCTACGGGATAGCTACGCTTCACGAACTGAGTAATGTAAAGTAAAGAAAGTCCTAAAGGAGTAACATAAAACTCTGGCTGAGTCAATCCTATTTGCCAGAACCACCGCAGAATTATCCAGTCAATTATCGCCACACTCACATAGGTAAAACGGACTTCCTCCTTTTCCCAAGCTAGGAAAAAATAGAAGGTAGCAGCTATCAGCAAGCTAATCGGATAAAACTTAGCCGGACTTTCCAAAATAGTCACTATTGGAATCAGCGAAGCAATTACCTGCCAAGGTTTTTTTGACCAACCCCAGTTTTCCCAAGGCAAAATGTAAATGAAATAGGCAAATAGAGAAGCGAGGGCAACTTTCCACGGCCCCAGCGGCCCGGAAATATACTTAACTAAAGGCGTATTGATCCAATAAAGCCGGATGCCAAAGGCTTCTAGCCAGCCCAAGTAAATCCAAATTTCTGCCCATTGGCGATCGAGATTATTTCGCCCTTGCAAGAAAGCATATTGAACTAATAAAGCACCAGTGACTAATCCTAAACTTATACCGGACTTAATATCATTCGCAGAAGCCCAAATCAGCAGCCAACTGCTCAAAACCCAGTGCAGGTGAGCAAATATTTTTAACTCTGCGTTAGTTAAATGTAAATAATTGCTGAGCCAAGGAGATAAAATGCGATAGATATATGTTAAACTTGTGCCGAGAGTGGCCAGGACAATTAAGCCGTCGCCAAAAGCTCCTCCTGGTGTTTGAAAAATTTGATATAGTAGCGATTCGCAAGCAGCAACGGAAACGCCAATTAATCCTAAATAAACCAAAGGTTTGAATTCTGGTTCCCGCCTACCAATGCCGATCGCAATTAAAGACGCCCCCAACACATTTAAACCAGTCCAATTCGTCAAAGTGTGCGATCGGAAAGTTAAACCCAATACCCCGTAAACCAAAGGTATAACATGAATGCTCGGTAAAATTGTTTGCTCGCGGTGACGGCGCCGCCACACATCACCCAATAATTGAGTAAACAATCCGAGAGCGATATTAGCAACTGCCAAATTAATCGTCGTGCGATCGACAAAACTTAAACCGACTGCTGTCAACAACTCCAAACTCCAAGCCAAGGCATAAATTGCCAGAGGGGAAAGTTGGCGTAAACTTCGGAAAATTATCGCAGCCATTATCACCAAAATAGCAGCCAAAACTTCAGCCGAGGGCGGGAAACTCAAGCTACTGGCTGCGTAGAGTTCATAGGAATAAAAAGTAATAGTTGTTAACAGTAAGCCGGTGAGTAAGATTGCCCACCCATCTACAGCTCGATCGTAAATTTCAGCTAATTGAGAAGGCTCAGGTAAACGGCTGGAAAAACGAACAATCATGCTGCGAAGCAACCACAGAGACAAAAGTGCGATCGCCCCGGCAATTCCCCAATCCCAACCCGAAACAAAACCTAATTCATAAATCACCGCAGCTACGAAACTCAAGCCAAATCCAACTCCAATCGCCGCCGCTGGTATCTCGACTAAATAGTAAGTATTGACCAACATTAATCCGGCGGCAACCCCCAAACCAATTAACCGATATCCCGGAAAACTAAAAATTAGAAATTGTGCAAATATTAGGGCGATCTTACTAAAGGTACTGGCAACTCGTTTGTGAGGAACCTCAGTATATTTAGCAACAGCAGTCAAAGCCAAAGGAGTCGCCAGCCAGAGCAAACTCCACTGAGGGCGATGAGTGGCAGTACCCACAATCAAATAATTTTGCAACAAGACAAAGCTGACCCCTGCTAATACTAAGCCCAAATACCACGAATTTTGAAACCATGCAGGATGGCAGCGAAAAAATGCAGAGTTTTCTCGGAAATTTGCCGCTTTCATTCCCACAAAAAATACCCATTCACTCGCCATGAATATTAATAATATTGCAGACCAAATATTGGGTGTCAGGTTTGGGAAGAATAAGTCAATTGCAGATGCGATCGCGCCTAAACCCATAATGTGAGTTATGGGAACCAAAATTGCCGGATTTCCCGGTTTTTCAGCCGCAGAATCCGGCCTCGCAACTCGCCGGGAATTATCGGGAATTACGTATTTCCAAGCGATCCAACCTAAAATTAAAGTAGAGAATAATAAATTGAGCGATCGCCAAAACGGATTGACAAAACTAATAACAGTTAAAACGCTCCCCAAACCGAGAGCAACCTTTTCCCCAAAACTGGCTAGTTGAAACTTTCGCTTGCGGTAGAGCCACTGCGCCGCAGTTACCATTAAAATTAAATAAGGCAACAGCAGAACACCCCAAAAACCCCAAGGAGTTTCCTGAGAGTTGGTAAGCTGAGTTAAAAATGCCACAACTTGTGTTTTAATCCCTAAAGGAAGCAGTCGCCAAAACAGCCAAATACTCTGAAGTCCCACCGCCTCCAGTATTAGCAAATCAAACTCTTGCCAAAACCGCACTAAACGGTTATAAAAAAACCAAACAGCCAATCCGCTAACGGCGATCGCCTGTAGCGGAATGTCGCGAAAACAAACCAGGTAGCCCAAACCCAACAAACCCATTCCCGCTAATTGCCAGTGAAAAAAGTTGCTGGGATTTGGCGGGTCGGATATATTGTTTTCAATAGTCCCAGAGGCGAGGGGGTGCTGCCAATCTAGCCATCCTAAAAGCACGCCACAAATCGCCAAAGCTAAACCCATTTCAGCGATATTTACATCCTTGACAAATATCGCTCGACCCAGTAAAATTCCTAACGAATAAGCTACTAAAGCTGCTTTTTTGTAAGTCAGAAAATCTCTGCTAAAACTGAAACCAGCGGGGAATGTTTCAGTATTTCCCCCACCTTGGATAGATTGCAATCGTTGTTGCTGAACTTGATAAACTGTAGTAGCAGCAGTTCCCACTGTACCCAAATAAACAGCAGCGAGGGAAAAGCCTGCAAATGCCCACCAAGAGTGCAAATAACTCAATCCCAAGTGATTTAGGGCGATCGATCGAGTGATGTTTTTTCCTGAACCGCTTTGATATTGATATTTGATAATCCGGGCAGTTATCCAAGTCAAAATAAGTGCCGCTGCGATTGCTACCGCCCAATCCCAAGGATACCGCCACAATCCAAAAGTATCCATTGCCCAAAAATTGATCGGCACTAGCAACAGCGTCACTTCTTGCAAAGTTTGAGCAGTCAAGTGCAAATTCTGCTGTCTGTTTGCCCAACTGCTAATCGCCCAAAAGGTTAAAGTATAAGCTAATAAAACTCCATATTGTCCGGCGGCAGGAAATCTTTCCCACTGACTGGCAGCTAAGACTCCAGAGGAGACAACTACCATGAACACTCCTAAAAACAACAGCCACATCACGCTAATTTCTGCCATTAGCGAGTGCAAAATTTGAGCGATAAAATTAGGGGTTTGAGTAGTTTCTGTGGGTCTAGCAACGCTTTCACGGCTGCTAGGTACTGCTTTTTGTGTTGATAAGGCAGGTACTTTTGGATCGGCAATAGGAGCTCGCGGGTTCTCAATTTCAGAAAAATCTACAGCGGGATCTCTGAGTGGGCAGACTAAATACTGTCGGCACAATTCCTCAACTTCAGCGGGCGAAAGTAAACCTAGCCGCAGCCACGCATCTAAACCTGTCAACAACTCAGGATGCGACGCTAAGATGCTCAATTCAATTTTGCTCGATCGATCTTTGGGAGACGACATTGGCTTAAACTTGTACTAAGTACCTTCAAGCTATAGCCTAGATTAATGTCGAGCGAACATGGCAACATTCCGCCATCGAAATTGGCACAATAAGTATTTATTACTAAAGACCTGTCGCAGCCAGTGTCAATCGATTTTAGATTTTAGATTTTAGATTTTAGATTGACTTGCGCGAGATAAAGGCGGGGGCTTGAGGATTTTAGATTTTAGATTTTGGATTGATTCCACGGATAAATCCGGGGGCTTGTACTATCAAGAAATTCTTGGTCAACCGCTGAAAAAATCCCGCTGATGAGCCTAAACCAGCGTACATCAGCGGTGAAAAACTCCAAATTAGGACACAGCAGCGGTTTCCTTACCGACATATTTCAGCAAAGTGTCCACACTAGCATTGTGGTCTATGAAAGAAAACAAATGTTTGAAGAGGAGTTTTCCATCTGCAGCCAAAACAAACTGAGCGGGCAAAGGAGCACCTAAAGCCTGACCGACTTGATAAGCCCGAAAAACTTGACAGCCCGGATCGGAAAGCAGAGGCATTTTCAAGCCTAAATCTCTAACCACAATTTGGCTTTGGCGATCGTCGGTACTGGCAACCATCAATAATTCTATATTGCGATCGGCAAATTTTTCCCAGTTTTCATTCAAAGCTTTAATGTGAGGAAAACAGAAAGGGCAATATTGCTTTTCTGTAAAAATCCGCGTAAAAGCCAGAACCACCGGTCTATCGCCCCGATAATTCGACAGCCGCACTAATTTGCCATTATTAATATCCGGCAATTCAAAATCTGGCGTCATCTGTCCCAGCTTCAGAACATTACTCGCCGGAACAGGCAATAAATTTTGGAAAAACCGCTCATTTAACAAGCCGCTAAAATTAGTAGAAGTCAGCATATTTCCTAATTGGGTAATTGCTAATTGCTAATTTAAAAATCCGGTTAAACTGAGATATTGCAGCATTCTCAATTAGCCGTAGGGGCGGGTTCGCCAACAGCCTTAAAGCTTGCAAATAGGTTCTATAAACCCGCCCGACCCCACGAAAAATCCTCTTATTGATATTGCTGCAAGATGTCAGGTTAAAGGAATACCTCTGCGGGTAGGGACACGACACTGCCGTGTCCCTACCAATATAATCTGCTTAAACCGCAGCAAAGAATACCTTAGACTTGACAGGATCGGGAGTCATGGTCTTGTCACCGGGCTGCCAGCCGGCGGGACAAACTTCATCGGGATGAGACTGGACGTGTTGGATAGCTTGCAGAGTACGGAGAGTTTCGTCCACGTTGCGGCCGAAGGCAAGATTGTTGATAGTAGAGTGTTGGATGATGCCTTCTTTGTCGATGATGAACAGACCTCTGAGGGCAATGCCTGCTTCTGGGTCGAGGACGTTGTAGGCCGAACTAATTGTTTTTTTGAGGTCAGCAACTAAGGGATAGTTGAGGTCGCCAACACCGCCAGATTTACGGTCTGTTTGTATCCAAGCGAGGTGAGAGAATTCACTGTCCACGGATACGCCGAGGATTTCGGTATCGATTTTCTTGAAGTCCTCGAAGCGATCGCTAAATGCTGTAATCTCAGTCGGGCACACAAAGGTGAAGTCCAAGGGGTAGAAGAACAGGACTACATACTTTTTGCCTTTATAGTCGGACAGTTTCACTGTCTTGAATTCCTGATCCACTACGGCTGTTGCTGCGAAGTCGGGTGCAGCTTGACCAACCCGGAGGCATTCACTGGTCATAGATTTTGTTTCCTTTTTTACGAACTGTTACAAATATATCATACTCATAACGACTACAAGTATCTTCTCGATCGATCAAAAAAATACGCTCTCAAATTTGAGAGCGCAGTTTTTTTGATTAAATAATGGCTCAGGCGGGATTTGAACCTGCGACCTTGGGCTTATGAGTCCCCTGCGCTAACCACTGCGCCACTGAGCCAAATCTACTTCACGATTTACTATCGTAGCACGGTAGGGCTAGCTATGTCTGCTTTTGAAACAACACTATTTCTAATGACTTCTAGTAAAAGTTATGAGTTTTGGTAATCATTCAAAACCCATAACTTTCGACCAGTCGTTACCGAGAAGCGCTGGACGCATCGTCGGGCAGTAAAGCCATTGGGTTGATAGCACCCTGTCCGGCGGGATGAATTTCAAAGTGCAAGTGCGGCCCGGTACTAAAGCCGGTACTCCCCATTTCTGAAATCTGTTCCCCTTGAGCGACTCTCTGACCCTTTTGCACCAAAATCCGGCTGTTGTGGGCATAGATAGTCTCAGTGCCGTCAGGATGGGTAATTTCCACCAGATACCCGTAGCCGCCGTCGTTCCACTGAGCATAGGTAACCACCCCGTCTGATGCTGCCACAATTGGCGTGCCGATCGGCCCTGCAATATCAATTCCCCTGTGCATCCGTCCCCACCGCCAGCCGTAGCCAGAAGTCAGAACGCCCTTAGACGGCCAAATAAACCGGCTAGCAGACTGTTGTTTGCCGTTAGGCAGATAAGTGTCAGGGCTCGACAGCGGAGGCAGTTCTGGAGAAACCATGCGTCCCAAAGACGGGTTGCTTAGGGGGTCGTAAGCCTCAGATCCCAAAGGAGCAGTTGCCACGACCGGCTGATCCTGAGTGCTTTTTGGCGTCAGGTTGATCGGTTGCAGTTCCGCTGCGCGAGCGGGGTCTAAACGCTCTTGCTGCTGCTTCTGAACCTGCTCAGACCAAGCTCTTGATGGCGGTCTGCTGATTTCATTCTGCACCGCCTCAGTATAGTCGGGGGTGTAGAGATATGGATTGACACTTGGCATATCCTCAGACTGGTTGACCGAGGGCCCGTCATTTGGAGCCAGGGACACCGCATTGGCGCCGATCGAATTGCGCGAGGCACGATATTCCTCTCGCAGTCTGACAACTTCTGCCCTCAAGCGTTCGGAATAAGGGTTGAGAGCTTCTGCGGTAGTCCGAGCCTCCGAATTCGATTCTGGTAAAGCGCTAGTTGGATCGGCATTTGAACCCTGGGCGCTAGTATTTGGCACGAACCCGATCGGCTGCGGGTATTCTCCCGTAGCGATGGCGGTAGCAGTTGCACTGGCTGGCGAGGGCAGGGAACTGGTGTCAACAGCACCTGTAAATGTTGGTTCCCCTTGAAGATCCAGCTTCCGTGGATCGCTAATGGTTTGGGAAACTTGAGTCAGCGAAATGCTGTTAATTTGGGGAACCATCGGCGCTGAAATATTGTTCAGACCTTCCAGGTTCTCCAGGGGAGAGACAAGAGGCACTGTGGCCGCCGGTGCTGCAACGCCAGCACCGACTATTATTTCCGAAGTAGACGAACTGGGGTTCAAAGATGCGGGAACCGAATTCGCCGCCCAGACAGATGTAGAGTTGGAGGCAGAATAAGAGGCTGCCGCCTGCACCCCTGGATTTTTAAACCCAACTTGGGGTATTTTGAGCCGTTGATTGACATTCAGCAAGTTGGGGTTGCCGAGCTTGTTGACGGAGATCAGATCTTTGGGCGATACGCCGTGACCTTTGGCGATCGCATCTACTGTATCTCCCGGACGCACGCTGTAGAGAACCTCAGCCGGCGCGGCGGTACTTCCTGCAGGGGGGACTAGCACAGCCGTGGGCAAACTGGGTGTTGCTAAAGACTGTTCAATTGACTCGAATGCTCGATCGGGCGATGCTGCTTGACCTCCCCCGGAATTGGGAATTACAGGTGTGGCATCGAGGTCAGGAATAGTTGTCCCAGTTGCATATTCGGGGGAGGTCAGCGTCGGTGCTGACTCGGGCAAAAATGCCGCAGATGTAGATAAATTTGCTCCCCCCTCCGACCCGAACATCGTTCGACCCGATTCTGTGGTGCGGTTTTCCTGTTTCTTCAAACTGTCGATCGCCCCGTCTGCATTCGGGATCTCGATCGAACTTTGTTCCGGTACCGTCGTGACCAGCGGGGTCGCTGCGGTTGATGGCAGCCCTGTCATGGCTGCACTATCCAATGGCTCGGAGCCAGTCAGATTTAACTCTTGTTCTGGATTGACCGTCGCTGCGATATCTAGCGAAGCCGATGTGCTATAGCCGGCGTTCTGTTGTGGTGTGGCTTCCGTCGCAGTCGGAATTCTGAGCTGTTGGCCAACTTGGAGTATGGTATCGGGTTGGATCTCGTTGGCAGTTGCTAGTACCAACGGTTCAACTTGATAATCCCGAGAAAGCTCCCAAAGGCTTTGCCCTTCCTGCACCTTAACCGTCACCGACTCAGAAGGTGTTCCGGGCTGTTGGGCCCTGGAACCGTCAACTTGTGCGGACGTAGCCGGCCCGTTGGCCGATACTGGCTGTACAGCGGTGGATTCTGATGTCGGTGCGAGTTCAGACGCGCGAGCGCTGTCTCCATTTCTCGGTAGCAGGATGCCAGAAGCACCTACCGATATTGCCAGCCCGATCGTGGCGAGAGAGCGAACTCTGCCTGTGCTGAGCGTTGTCTGTTTGGATGGTTCCGCAGAACCCTCTCTGTCGATTTCACTAGCCTGAACAGGCTTAATTTGGGGATATGTTCGTTTCAAAAAAACGACCTCCTACTGAGAAGCGCTAACTGTCCTTGGAAACACTCAAGGGGATCGCATGAAGCTGAGTTTAAATCAACAAGCAAAAATATTCTGATTGTTGACAGCTATCATGCTTAGGCCAGATTACCTTGCTTTTTTAATTTAGACAAGCTCAAACCGTCAGAAATTTTAAAATTCTCGGTCAAACCTGCTGCAATTAACCCCACAAGCCTTACACCGCAATAGCTGGAACGAATAGATAAAATCTTCGTTCCCGCACAGGCTCTGAACTCTTACCTATTATCTGACTTTAGGCTAATTTCCGGACAGCCTACAACCGTATATTTACTAGATATAGTGTTCAGACCCAAGCTGGTACTCGCTCGCGCCCTAAATCGCTAAAATCCTCTGTTTTTGTTGCTGAATCATCTTGGGAGTAATTTGGTGTTGCTGATAACAATCTGTTTTTGAATGAATAAAATATATTAATGTCGGCTATCGAGATTTTCACCCCTTTGATACAAATTTCTTATATGAAAATGGAGACTTGGCAGCCTCCACCAGCTATTAAATATCTATATATTTATGTGTTGATAATGATTTATCCCAGCTCCCCCAACTGTCGTTTAGCCTCAAATAAACCTACAGCGGCACTGACGGAGAGGTTCAAACTCCTGACTCCAGGCTGGCTCATCGGAATGAAAACTGTGGCGTCGCAGGCATCCAAGACGTATTGGGGAATGCCTACAGTTTCCGAGCCAAACATCAGCCAGTCGCTGGGCTGAAATTGGAATTGCGCGTAATTGTATCGCCCGCCAGTGCTGAATCCGATCGAGCGTCCCCCCCGCTGCTCCCGATAGGCCAAAAAAGCCGCTAAGTCTTCGTGGCACTGGAGGTTGACGTAGGGCCAGTAATCTAAGCCGGCCCGTTTCAGGTAGCGATCGCTAATTTCAAACCCCAGCGGGCCGACTAAATGCAGTTCCGTGCCTGTGGCAGCGCAAGTGCGGGCGATATTGCCAGTATTCGGGGGGATTTGCGGGTGAATCAAGACAAGTTGGGGCATGAAGCTAATTAAAAGCGAAAAATACAGCTATTGGGAAATTTATAAAACTACCCACAGGTAGATATACCTTATAGCTTTTATTTATAACCTTTGTCGAGATCCATTGATTAAATATTCTGATTGGTTTTTGGGAGGTGCTCTGCAACTTTTGACAATTCCCGCATCCAGGATACCCGCCACGTGATTCATTCCAAAAGCAGACTCAGGACCGGTGAAATAAAAAACCTGTATCCGATGAAACTTGCCGAACGTATTTATCTCGCGCAAGTCAATCTAAAATCTAAAATCTCAAATCTAAAATCGATTGACCGGGAGGTTCGGGCTATTTGTATTCGCTGAGTACGCATAGCCAGGGGGCTAGTGAAAGCCCCCGTTATCATAACGGCGGGTACTTCAGGCAACTAACTGGGCGCACAAGTTGTCTTCTAGCTCCAATTCTTGGTGAGCCATGCCATCAATCCCTTGCAGAATAATACTGCGGGTGTCCGAACCTCCCTCGTGCAGTTTCAACCACTGCTGGGCCGTGTTGCCTTCCCGGAGAATCTTTTTGAGTGGCGAGAGAAAGCAACTAAAGCCGCGTTTTTTGGCTATAGGCCAGACTTCTCGGTAAATTTCCTCAATCCAATCTCGTGCCAGAATAGTTCTGCCGTCTTGCCAGTGGGTAAGTTCGGCATCCAAACTTTGCTCGGATGCAGCAATTTCGTTGGCGTCTGTGAGGGCAACTAAGTCTTGGTTGCGCGTGGCCTCCGGTAAGGTGCTGAGTTCTAAGGGGTCTAAGCTGGGGTCTTCCATCATCTGCCAAATGCGAGCTTCTAGTAAGGCAGTGATGGCTAACAAAGCCAGAGGATTGACTTCGAGGTCGCAAATTCTCAGTTCGAGGCGGTTGAGACAGTAGGGGCGACGATCGCCATTGGGTCGCACTGCAGACCACAAATGGCGGACGTTTTGCATAGTACCGAGTTCTAGCTGTTCTTCAGTCCACTGGATGTAATGTCTGTGACTTTCAAACAGGGGGACGATGGCGGGAGTTTTGGGAAACAAACCCCACCGAGTCGAATGATAGCCCGTCACTTCGCCGTCGAGGAAGGGGGAAGAGGCGCTCAAGGCAAGGTACAGTGGTGCTTCGACGCGGGCGAGGCGGATGGCGCGCATCAGCATTTCTGGTTGGGAGATGCCGATGTTGATGTGAATGCTGGCGGTGACGACTTTGGTGCCGTAGGTTTGCTCGATGTAGGTGTGGTAGGGGTTGTTGGGATCGGAGCGGTAAAATCGATCGCTCCCTCCGAGAGACAAGGTACTTCCCGGCAGCAAGGTATAGTCGCCCAATTGTTTTAAATACTCGCGCAGCCGAACTCGTGGCTTGACTAAGGCGCACAGCAGGCGATCGTAGCTGCACAGCGGGGCGGTCGTGTACTCCACATTGCGGCTATCAGGCTCCCGGACAAATCCCTCTAGATCGGCGACTATGCGATCAGAGAGACCGACAACCTCACCTTCGGGAGTGCCGGTATACATTTCTACTTCAAAGCCTTTTGATAGCAGCACGTTTATTCCTCAGCTAAGTTGAGTGCTAGTTTCTAGTATCCCAAAAATTGACCTGTTCATACTATCTCCCACGAGGCAGAGTTGAAATTTTTCGCCACTGGCACTGAAACGCCGTTTTTCGGCGCCAGCTTGTTTAAGCGTTTGTTTCCTAGTTGGAGGGCTGCCACGACAAATACTGCCATGACTACCGAGTTTCCGAGGCGGTTTTAGACTCAGAAAGGCTGTTTGTTCGATCGCGCTTGTGTTTGATTCGGTATTGGGGACGATCGAACTTATGGTGAATAGAACCCACTCCTGCCTCAGTTCGACATCTGTTTTCTGCCTTGAGGGGGATAGCCGCAGATATATATTGGGTGCGATTCTAAAAGAGAGCTCTGCAATATTTTTGAGCTATAATATTAACCCCTAAAAATCCCTGTGAAAGAGCAAGACAGAACTCCTCCCAATTTTTGGAATATGCTAAGCAATTTAGCCTTAGTCCGGTTTTTGCTTTTATTTGCTTCTGGTTGGGCTGGACTGCAACTTTTAGCTTACTTTGAAACAGCAGTCGCGGTTTTCACCATTGCTGCACTCGTGGCTTTTTTGCTCAACTATCCGGTGCGAACTCTCCAGAGATTTTTACCGCGAAGTTTAGCTGTCGCCTTCGTTGTCTTGCTCACCATTTTAGTTTTTGGCGGTCTCACCGTCACTGTAGGCGTCACTCTTTTATCTCAAGGACAGCAATTAATTGACAGCCTGACTGAATTTGTGAATGCTCTGGCGCCTCTGTCCGAGCGCCTCGAAGCATTCCTGCGGGCGAGAAACCTGCAAGTTAACCTGCGAGTTATTGAGGAACAACTGCGAAATCAAGCTTTATCTGGAGTTGTTTGGAGTATTGCTTTCTTACAAGTATTTTTAACCAATTTATTAAATTTAATATTAATTATGGTGGTAGCTTCTTTCATGTTACTTGATGGAGAGAGGCTGTGGCTGTTAGTTCTCAAGTTTATACCTCGACACCTGCACAGGCGTTTAAGTATAACAATAGAGAAAAACTTTTTAGGATTTTTTCAGGCACAAATTCTGTTAATGTTATTTTTGACAACAGCTAGTTTTGGAATTTTCCTACTGTTAGATGTGAGATTTCCTTTAATTTTAGCATTTATTATCGGATTGTTTGATTTAGTTCCAGGGATTGGAGCCACGCTGGGGATTAGCTTAGTTTGTTTTATTGTATTGTCTCAAAATGTGTGGCTAGCTTTAAAAGTATTGGCAGCTTGCATTGTTTTGCAGCAAATTCAAGACAACTTTATTCATCCCAGACTGATGCAAAATTCCCTTAACCTCAATCCGGTAGTGGTATTTTTTGCACTGTTAGTGGGGGCAAGATCAGCAGGACTTTTAGGCATATTTCTAGCAATTCCGCTAGCGGGAGTGATAGTTAGCTGGTTTGACATTGAAGAAATGCAAGCGGAAGGTTAATGGATACAGCCATCCTATTTTATAAAATCAGGCTGCAACATCCGATTTTAACCGGCCGACTAGAAGTCCCATGCTTCAAAAACTCTCCTGTGCCCAAAGCGCCAATAAAAGTAAATAGAAAACAGCAACTTAGGATACACCTTACTGCGTACAGTTAATGAATAAATTGCAAGTCAGTAGGAAATCTTTCTTCTTCTGGTTCTGGATCATAAATGTAATCGCAGTCAAAACGCAGAGCTTGAGAGTGGCGACTGATAGAAAATCCGCAATTACTCACCATTTCTGTAGTAAAAGTTGCCATGACTAACTCAATAAGTCTTCTATAGGAAATGTTAGGTAGTTGAACGTAATAGGTGCGTCTGGCAAAAAATATTCTCTCATCTTTCGGGAGAATTATGCCATTAATTCTGTGTGCGTGTTGAATCGGCTTGATATAGGCCTCAATAAACTGCGACTGATTTTTTTGGAGTCTCGCTAATCTTTCGTGTTGCAACCAGCTCATTTGAAACACAATTTTAATAAATTCAAAGCCCAAAATGTAGTTAAAAACATTATTGCGTTCTTCTGTACTCAAGACGAAGCGGAGTGCAGATTCTAAATATTGGTCAGTTTCTCGGAGCGATTGTTGAGCTGAGTGGATATAAAATTGTTTGATGTAGCTTCTTAAATCTGATTCGTTTAATTGTTTTTTGACCCGAAATCTGATTAAATACTCTTTGACTCGGTGTAGAGTATCTACATCTTCAAACATTTTTGAAACTAAACCGTCGGCTGTATAATTATCTAAAAATTCTGCTTGCAAGTCGGGAGTAGATGCACACAATATGTAGCAGAGAGACAAGACATAGCGCCGTTGGTTCCAAGGCAAGCTTTGGGCCCATTCTTTAACTTCTACAGGGAGTTTTTGGAGCACGGTATCTGTGTGGGGGAGTTGAGCAAGGTCGGCATATTTATGTTTTTGTTTAATCATTGCCTGAAACCTTATATTAGTAAGTATACAGAGTCGTCGATCGCAGATGATGGGAGAGGGGATATGCGAGGGAGGCGGCTAGTTATTCTGTCTTATTTTATTGCCATCTATCTAAATATACATTCTGGAGGGAACAGAGGGCGTGATCTGTCTCACACTTTAGCGACTTTTAAATCACAAATGCTAGCTTTTCGCATCACATTTTGCGACTGTGAGTGTCACCCATAAAACTTATTCACGTCACTGGAGCAACAGTGGGTTTCGTTGAGGATTAAGTCGGGTGATTCATAAGTTTTTGTTAGTAATGATTACTGAGATCGATCGTGAAGTTGACTACAAGTATTTTCCCGGAAAATCAGTGCCAAGACTTAACTTTTTGCGAGATCCTCGTGCAACAAATGCGACAGTGGCTCGATAGCATTGCAGTGGGAAAGCCACCAGTAACTCAGTGGTGTGCTAACTTATACTCGCACGGTGTTCTTGTCAGAGATATATCTAGTTATTGGGACACTATTTTTTCCACGTACTGCCTATGTGCAAGCTTAATCCTGTCCATGAGGAATTAATGGGGTTACGCTTTCGCTCGCTCTGGTTGTTGGGCGGGGTCAGCCATAACAGATACAAGTTTCCGACAACAGTAGTGAGCAACCCAAAATTTTAGATATTAGTTCCCGCCCCCAGATGTATCTGTGGAGTAAATCTAAAATCTAAAATCTACTGAGGTATGCGCCGAAGATGTAACCCTGTACTACTGATTGAGGGGTGTCATACCTCGATCGCCCCTTGATATCAATTATTTATGGGGTATGTCGCTCTGGTAGTTGCGAGAGCCATAATTTAAGCCATAATTGTTGATAATATCAATGGATGCCTCTCGATAGGAGTGGGTATCCATCGTGGCGCTTAAGCCAAAAATAACATCAAACGGTAGCAGCAAAAACAATAACTATAAAAATAATTTAATAATCTACGTGGGCTCAGGGAAGTGAATATGTTTAACGCAACTGAACTGCTGATTAAGGCTTTTGTCAATCGCCTGATTGAAGGCTACCGCCACACTTATGGCGGGTTTAAATCTGACTATGGTGAGATTATTGCTTGGGTGGCGAGTATGGCTTTAGAAAATATTGCTAATAGCGATGCTCTTTACCATAATGTCGAACACACTATTTTAGTGACCTTGGTGGGACAAGCAATTCTGGGGGGGAAGCACATCCGCGAAGGGGGTGTTTCCTGCGAAGATTGGCTGCACTTCCACATTGCTTTGCTATGTCACGATATCGGGTATGTTAAAGGTGTTTGCAGGCAAGATAGAACAGATTTGGGACTGTATGCGACGGGAATAGGCGACCTGAAATTAACGCTGCCTCCGGGGGCCACGGATGCTAGTTTGATGCTTTATCATGTCGATCGCGGAAAAATGTTTATTGACGAGCGTTTTGGCGGTCACAAACTGATTGACGCTGAGCTGGTTAAGCATAATATTGAGCTGACTCGTTTCCCAGTTCCTACAGATGAAGATTATCAAGATACTGTAAATTATCCGGGTTTAGTTCGGGCTGCTGATTTAATTGGTCAATTGAGCGATCCGCGATATTTGCAAAAGATTGCGGCGCTGTTTTACGAGTTTGAGGAGACTGGGCAAAATCGGGTTTTGGGCTATCAGAATCCGGGGGAGTTGCGGGATGGTTATCCGAAGTTTTATTGGAATGTGGTTCATCGGTATGTGAAGGATGCGATCGGCTATTTGGAACTGACGCAGCAGGGAAAACAAGTTGTTGCTAATCTGAGCGCGAATGTTTTTCGGGTGGAGCATTCTCAGGTTCCAAAGTCGGCGGTGGCTGTAGTTAGCTAGGGTTGGGGTAGATGTAGGGCGATCGTTCTTTTTTCGGATAAATAAGCCCACCTAAAAAAACAGAATATCCAGATCCCAGACTTCTCCAAGAAGTCGGGGATCTAACCGAAGAATCCTTATGCAAGACAGAATTCAGCAATCCTGTTGATATTGAAGCGCTAAATCTTCGATGAGTTCCACCATTGCGCGAACCATAGGCATTTTAGTGAGAATTTCGATCCAATACCACTGTCCGTTAGGATTGAGTTCGATAAAATAGAGCGTGTCGTCCTCATCGCGAATGATATCGAATGCACCAAAATTCAAACCAAATTCGTCAAGCATTTGATGAAGTTTGTTGAGATAGTCGATCGGCAAATTGTCGGGAACGTGAACGAGTTTATCCGGTTCGGTGACGCGCCAATCTAAAGTCACATCTGAATCGTTGATATGTTTGGCATCAATGCGACAGACAAAATCATGCTTGCCGATTAATGTAACGCGATATTCTGCCTTCTTTTGAATGCGTTTTTGAATAAAAACAGGCGCTAATCGAATGCTCTCTCGAAATGCTTCAAGTGTTTCTACATCAATGGGGCGAGTATAGCAAGCATACTGCTTTTCATCATGTAGGAATCCAGAGTAGCGCATCGGTTTGACAATGCACTTACCCTGTTGTGTCACAAAGTTGCAAGCAGCATCGTAGGAATTGGTTACGAGTGTTGGAGGGATAGTAATTCCCAGTTTTTGAGCAATTGGAATCTGATTGATGCGATGGGAAGGCAATCTAATTTTGTAGTAGTTATTGACCCACCTCGCTTTGGGATATAAGCCAGACAGAGAGTACATTAAAGATTCTGTTTCTTCTTGACAATACTTGATTGCCCAAGCATCATCAACTTCTGGAAACACTTGATAATCTTCTGGTTTTCGCCACCAAATCACGCCAACATCTTGAACTTCTCTCAAAGAGTCTTCAAAAGACAAAAAACTTTGACTGGGATTGCCCGAAGCTTGCCACGAGTAAGCATATTTGCTTTTTTTTATAAAACTTTCTGAATTCAATCGAATTGCTCGAATATTTGATTTTTGCAATTCGTTGATAACGACATCTGCATGAATGTCTGTCTCGGAAGTCACGATTAAAAGGTCTGTCATACTATTTTATATTTTAGATTTGAGATTTGAGATGAAAAATTACGGATTCTGTATGGGTTTGGATCTTATAGGGGATTGCATTATTTTTGGAAACGGGTATCACAACCAAACCAATTGAAATAAAATTGACAGTGAAAGACCTGTCATGCAAAAATTCATGCAGGTCTTTCAAGAAATCAGATGGCAAGCAAAAGACGACCTTAGCCAGAGCAAATTCTAGTCGTCCTCTTGCTGGTCATCATCATTCTCGTCAAACTGCCTAACAGTGGAGCCACTGCGATTACACCAGGAGCCACTCATGGAGGTGATGTTGGAGGTCTGCGTGGTGGGATCGTAGCTAAAAGTCTCCTCGGCGGTGATGCCGTACTTGGGCAAGATGCTCAGGTGCATCATCAAAGGATTTGCTTTTTTGTCTAGAGCGAGTTGGGTAGTCGTCATAAGTTAGTCTTTTTGAGCGATTGTTTTACTTTCACAATGCTACAGCTTGCCAATTAATTTGTATAGTCGAAAAAGGTCGGATAAAGTCGTATAATATAAAAAGTTTTGATAAAGCTTTAATCGTTTTTGTATTCAAGGCGAAAATAGTCGGATCTAGACGGTTTTAGTTCGATCGCTCGGATATTGTGAGGAGGCGCGGGTGAACGTTAAGGAAGCACTGGCTTTTGCAGATGAAGTGGTCTTTGCGAAAACTGGCAAGCATTTAGATGATATGCAAGTTGGTGTGATTGAGGGCGTTTTGAAGCGGCAAAAGTATGGCGATATTGCCCAAGCGCTGAATTGTACTGAGGGTTATGCTAAAGATGTGGGCTACGAGCTATGGGAGTTGTTCTCTGATGCTTTTGGAGAAGAGGTTAATAAGTTAAATTTGCGATCGGCACTGATTCGGAAGTCCAGGATTAGCAATGTTACTGGAAGCGTCATTAGTGGCAATCATGTTGCTCGTGGTCATTTAATCGGAGCGCTGAATGTCTGCACATCGCAGGAAGAGTAGCCTGAGTTTTTGCGGGGAAAGCAGCGGGCGAAAATGGAGGCGATTAAACGCTTGCAAGCCGTCGGTTTGAGCGACGAGCAGATCGCGCAATGCTTGGATATGACGCTAGAAGAGATTCGACAAGTCGATTTGACAGAATAAGAATGTTTTGCTCCTGATTACCAGATAGATTGAATCGTTAAAAAGCTCAGAAAACGAAAAATCACCATGAGATTCATTAACCCCAAAACCGATTTTGCCTTCAAAAAAATATTCGGTTCCAATCAAAGCAAACCAATCTTAATCAGCTTTCTCAATGCCATGATTTATGATGGCAACCCCACCATCGCCGACCTAGAAATCATCGACCCGTATTTAGCATCAAGAGTACAGTATCTCAAAGACTCTTACCTGGATGTCAAAGCCAGACTTGCAGGAGGCGAAACTGTAATTATCGAGATGCAAGTTTTAAATGTAGAATCTTTTGCGAAACGGGTGGTTTACAATGCTGCGAAAACTTACTCAACTCAACTAATTCGCGGTGAAGGTTACTTTAAGTTAAAACCTGTAATTGCTTTGACAATTACCGATTTTGAAATGTTAGACAATGACCGAGAAGTAATTTCTCACTTTGTGTTCAAGGAGAAAAAGCGTTTATTTGATTATGTCGATCCTGAGATAGAACTGATATTTATCGAGTTACCCAAATTTAACAAACAATTGGATGAATTAGAAACTTTGACTGATAAGTGGGTTTATTTTATGAAAAATGCTCCCAGTTTGGAAGTGATACCGCAAACAATGCAAACAGTGTCGGAAATACAGCAAGCTTTTGCTATTGCTAATGAAACTAACTTGAATCCAGAAGAGTTGGCAGATTTAGAAGCACGCGAAAGGTATATTCTGGATCAGCAGGGAATCTTGCGAAAGGGAATTGAAGAAGGAATTCAGCAAGGAATTCAGCAAGGAATGAGAGAAAAAGCTCTGGAAATTGCTAGGCAACTTCTCAATGTACTTGACAATCAAACAATCAGTCAAACTACTGGTTTGAGCGTTGAAGATATCCAAAACTTGCGGGAGGAATAGAAAGGAAGGGAAAAAGTACGATAGCACAATTACTCTACCTTTTATCCCTACTAGGATCGGCCTGGTAGCACAGGTTTTTGAGTCTCTGCCTCTTTGACTGAGAATGAAGCCAAATATTAACTCTCATCCACTTAATGTTCAAGGATGAGTCTGCCCTCTCTCTAAAGGAAGATTTCATTAAACCAGTAAATTCCGTATGATGCTGTAAAAGTCAGTCAGATGGGAAAGCTATCTCCGACTCTAGCTCCGAATAACTGACCAATCTTACAATAAAAAAAAATACATCTCATGACATCAGTCACTCCCAATCAAACTTCTTCTCAATACGAAGTTAGCGAACCAGAAGAAAAAATTGAGTCTCTGGTAGAAGAAGTTAAGCCAGAAAGCGAAATCGATTTAGAGTTCCTCTACACCAGAGACATTGAATTCCGACAAGAAACAATTTATTTTATTGTAGTCGATCGCTTTTACGACGGCGATCCCGCAAATAACGAAGGCCCTAACCCAGAACTTTACGATCCAGAAGGCAAAGATTGGGGCAGATATTGGGGCGGCGATTTGCAGGGAGTTATCGACAAACTCGATTACTTAAAAGATATGGGAGTTAGCGCAGTTTGGCTGACTCCACTGTTCGAGCAAGTTGAAGCATTATTTGTCGAACAAGCTGCAATTCACGGCTACTGGACTAAAGATTTCAAGCGACTAAATCCCCGCTTCATTGCCACAGGCGACAATCCTTCTATCAACCAAACACAAGAAACTAAAGATACCGTATTTGACAAATTAGTATACGAGTTGCACCAGCGAAACATGAAACTCGTGCTCGATATTGTCTGCAATCACAGCAACCCAGATTTTAGCGGTAAAAAAGGGGAACTCTACGACGACGGCGTAAAAATAGCTGACTTTAACGACGATGAAGATGACTGGTATCACCACTACGGCGAAGTCACAAACTGGGAAGACGAATGGCAAGTCCAAAACTGCGAACTGTCGGGTTTAGCAACTTTCAACGAAAACAATATTGCCTACCGCAATTACATTAAATCAGCAATTAAACAATGGCTAGACAGAGGTGTTGATGCTTTGCGGGTTGATACAGTCAAGCATATGCCTATTTGGTTTTGGCAGGAATTTAATGCTGACATTTTAACACACAGACCTGATGTTTTCATTTTTGGCGAATGGATTTACAGCGACCCTAGAAACGATCGTTCTGTGGAATTTGCCAACGAGTCGGGGATGACTATTTTAGATTTTGGTCTGTGCGTGGCAATTCGAGAAGTATTGGGGAAGGGTGCGGGCGCGGGATTTAAGTTAGTCCAAGATGTCCTGAATTTGGATCACCGCTACTACGGGGCGACGGAGTTGATTACTTTTATTGACAACCACGATATGCCGAGGTTTCAGTCGTTGAATCCCGATCCAGAAATGCTGCATTTGGCGATATGTTTAATTATGACGACTCGCGGTATTCCCTGCATTTATTACGGCACTGAACAGTATCTGCACGATGATACAGATGGGGGGAATGACCCTTACAACCGCCCGATGATGGAAAAATGGGATAATGATGCGCCGATTTACCGAGATGTGCGTTTGCTGTCGGGATTGCGACGGCTGAATCCAGCTATTTCGATGGGGAGTCAGTGGCAAAAGTATCTAACTCCTGATGTTTATTGTTACGTGCGCCGCTATCGCGATTCGGTGGTGTTTGTAGCGATGAATCGCGGCAATTCTGTGACACTTAAAGAGGTTGATACTGAGCTGCCTGATGGAGAGCATACGGAGGTTTTATCGCGCCGCAAGTTTGAAGTTAAAGACGGGATGCTGTATAATTTAGAGTTGGGTTCGCGGGAAGTAATGATTTTTAGTCGCGTCGGAGAACGAGTTAAGGCGAAAACTATTGTGCGGGCGCAGCTTAACAGCGTTAGAACTCAGCCTGGGGAAAGAATTGTGGTGATTGGAGATTGCCCTGAGTTGGGGAATTGGGATATTAGTAAGGGCTACCCCTTGGAGTATATCAATACTAATACTTGGTTTGGGGAAATTCCTTTTAATGAAAGTGCGGGGAAGTTGATTTCTTATAAGTATGCGCTGCTACGGGAAGGACTGTCGCCGCTGCGAGAAAACCTGGTTTGTCGCCGCTGGGTTTTAGTTTCGGAAGGGACTGTGAAATGGCGGGATAAGTGGGCGAGTGGACGCGAGTCGTGATTTTTAATCAACAGGCTTTCCGGCTTGTTTTACCAGTTTTTAATCAACAGGCTCTCCGGTCTGTTCCACAACCAAGTTTCTGTTTTGTGGAACGGGCCGGAGATCCCGTTGCTGATATTACGAGTTTAAAGCGATCGCAGCTTCTGGGCTAAAACATCGACATAAGGTTCGCTGCTGTGCTGGTTCACAACCATTTCGTACCCCCGCTGCGCTTGAGATTCAGCTTCTTGAGGATTTGAAAGCAAATGGACGATCGCCTCGCGCAAACCTGCTGCATCTCCCACATCTACCACTTTGGCAATATCCGGGGTGGCTAAATAATCGACCATACCTTGAGTCCGAGTAATGACGACCGGCCGCTTGCAGGCCATTGCTTCTAGCAAACCCTGCACTCCAGCAGCATATTTATTTTCCGCCAAACAAACTGCAATTACGTCTGCATCGCGATAAAGCTGCACTAAATCCGGCCATTCGTAGAACTTGCGGGACATATTTTCTGGCATAGTATCGGGGAAAGCTTGCGATAAAGCTTTGGCATCTTTAGAAAAACCGCTAATTTTTACGTCAACATCTAAGTCAGCAGTTGCTGCTGCTAGGAGTCGGTAGTCGCGCTTTTCTAACCCGACGCTAACAATCGTTTGTCGCTTTTTATCGCCAGAAACGGGGCCGGGTGTGAAAAACTTAGTGTCTGTCTGGTCTAGATGCACTAAAATCTGGGATTCAGGTAAAGCTAAATAACTGCGGAGGAAGTCAGTTTGAGGGCTGGCGCAAGCCATGAACACGTCAATTTTGTCAGCCAAACCAAATAGTTTCAGGGCGACGCGGCCGCGCAGCCGATCGATATTGTGGAAATGTACAACAATTTTCGGGCGATCGGGCTTAGCCCCGCAAACCGCCGCCACTGGAATGCCAATGTCCTCGCCGTTACAAAATATCACGTCGTCGCTGCTGACTTGCTCGGACAATTTGCGCGCGGCGGCCCAATGTTCGGGTTTAGAAGAAATTTTCGATCGCAGCTTGTCGCTCAACGAGATCGCTTCGCCATCCGGGGCGTGAACGGTGGCATTTAAGCTCTCTCTGAGGGCCCGCAGGACGTGGCGAGGACATTTGCCTAGTTGTGCATCGCGGTCAATTCCATCTAGGTCTATTTTGCGACCTAATGCCAAATGGTATTTCAAAGTATTCTCCTTATATTTATTCTGGTGCTGGCACAAATTATCTAACCTCTGAAGATTCTATCCTCTGCTGTTGAAAGTGCTGGTACGATCGATCGGTCGATTTTAGATTTTAGATTTTAGATTTTAGATTTTAGAAAAATCTGGGGGGTTCTCCCTCATGTGTAAATTTTTTTGATTTCCATCAATCTCACATCTTGCACCATTCTCAAGAACGGGCTCTGGGGCCCGTTCTACAAAAGATAAATTTCTTGTGGAACAGGCCGGAAAGCCTGTTTGTAAAAGGATTATTGACAATGGTGCAGCACATCAGATCGATCCTGTCTGGGGCTTGTATCGCAACCGCGCTGACGGTTAGGAAACCGGGTTTATCGACACCCGCGCCCAAATCCTGTACGAATCAAAAACAGTGACCAAGAATTTCTAGATGGTACCGCCACGTGATTTATCTCGCGCAAATCAATCCAAAATCTAAAATCTCAAATCCTTGCGTCCCCCGAATTGATCTCGCGCAAGTCAATCCAAAATCTAAAATCTAAAATCTAAAATCGAATGACACGCGCCGATCGATTCCAAGGACTTAAGCTTTTATGCTGAAGTTAGCTAAAAAATTTATGTTTAACCTCATGTATATTTCTCCAGAGCAAGACCAAAAAATTCGCTACACCCTGCGCGAGTGCGGTCAAGAAGCTTACAAGCTAGCAGCCGAACCTTTTGAAGTTTCCGAGAAAGGGCCCAACGACTACGTGACGAGTATCGATCAATACCTAGACCGACAACTATCGGCAGCATTTAGCGCTTTGTTTCCTGAAGACGGCAGGATCACCGAGGAAAACGTCGCCTCCAGAACAGCTTACTGCGCCAATTACCAGCGCCTCTGGTGCATCGATCCCCTCGACGGGACTGAAGAATTTATTCGGGGAAAACTGCACTACGCTTCCATGGTGGGGCTGCTGCTGGAAGGGAACCCGGTGGCCGGCTGGCTCTACGCCCCGGCTTTTGACCAAATGTATTTTGGCGGCAAAGATTGGGGATTGTTCCAAAGTGTCGGAACCGAAGCGCCACAGCCGATCGCCCTATGCAAACCCCCGGCTCCGACAGCGGAAAATTGTAAAATTATTCTCGGAGACAAAGACCAGAAAAACTACGCCCTGGCGATCGCCCAAAGCATCCCCGGCGCAGAATTTTACTCGCTGGGCAGCTTTGGCTTAAAAGTGATGGAAGTTATCTTCGGTCGAGCTGGTTTGTACCTGTATCTCAACGGCAGAGTTAAAGTGTGGGATACCGCCGGCCCTTTGGCTTTAGCAAAAGCAGCCGGATTGGTTTGTTGCGACTTGCAAGGTCAACCGCTGAGGTGGAGTAAAGATGCGATCGAGCCGGAAACTCTGGCCCACAGGCAGTCAATCGCGATCGGCTGGCCGGAATACATAGAACCTCTGTTGGGTAAAGTTCAAAAGGCAGTGGCAGGCTTGTAAACCCGTTTAAGATTAAAGAATCTGCCAATTTTACGTGAACCGGGCCTGTCCACCCTTATGATCAATTAAAGGAGCAACGGATTGTTTGTGTTCCCAAACATCGATCGTTCCCTAGCTGTTGGGTGTCGCCTAATCATATTTCCCACCTCCGCGAGTTTGCATGAAGACAGAAGCTTTCAGTGAGCTATTCCCTCTATTTAAGGGTGCTAACCCAGAAACCTTGGGAGGGCTGCTATCAAATGCCGTCAAGCATGAGTATCCCCCGGGCCGAGCTGTGGTGATGGAGGATTCTTGGGGCAACGCGATTTACTTTGTCGTGTCTGGCTGGGTAAAAGTCCGCCGCTTGTCAAACGATCGAGCTGTATCAATGGCTATTTTAGGACGGGGTGCCTTCTTCGGCGAAATGGCCATTCTGGACGAATCTCCCCGATCGAATGACGTACTTGCTCTATCGCCCGTGCGACTTCTCAGCGTCACAGCTCAGCGATTTATCCAAACCCTGTTTAAAGACCCGCAATTGCACCACCGGATGCTGCAACTGATGGTGCGGCGACTCCGCCAAACCAATCTCCGCTATCAACTCCGAAACCGCCAGCCTGCGGTTAAACTAGCAAATACTTTAGTCGAGCTGGCAGAAAACTACGGTCAGAAAACTGCTGAGGGCAAAGATATCTTCAATATTCCTTATGAAGACTTAGCTGATGTCACAGATATCACCCTAGATGAAACCAGCAAAATTATGGAAAAACTCGATAGTAAAGGTTGGATCAAAATCGATCCAGACCACCAAACTATCCATTTGCTCAACCTCAAGCACTTGATTAATTTGGCAAGTCAATGACTGATGTTACTTCTTTGGATACCTCGTCCGCTGCCGGCAACCGTGAGGGGCAACTAACAGCACCGACAATTCAATATTCGGTGGCGATGCCCAATCCTGAATCCCATCTCTTTGAAGTAACTTTGCGCGTGCAAGGTTGGTCGGAGTCGGTTCTGGATTTAAAAATGCCTGTCTGGACTCCCGGTTCTTACTTGGTTCGAGAGTACGCCCGCCACCTGCAAGATTTTAGCTCGCTATCGGGCGATCGAGCTTTACCTTGGCGCAAGCTCAGCAAAAATCACTGGCAAATCGAGACCGATTCGGTGTCAGATATCACGGTTCGCTACCGCATTTTTGCCAACGAACTGACAGTGCGAACCAATCATTTAGACTCGACTCACGGTTATTTCAATCCGGCGGCTTTGTGCTTTTTCTTGCCCGGTTTTGAGAGCAACTGCTACACCGTAACCGTTGTGCCGCCGCAGCCGGAATGGCGCACCGTTACTACTTTGCCGCCTGTTTCTGGCCAAAATCTTACTTTCGCTGCTGCGGATTTTGATACCCTTGTCGATAGTCCTTTTGAGATTGGCTGTCACGAAGTGTACGAGTTTGAAGTGATGGGAAAACCCCACCAGCTAGTTGTTTGGGGGAAAGGCAATTTAGAACCCGATCGCACGATTCGAGACATCCAAAAAGTGATCGAAGTTGAGGCAAAAATGTTCGGCGGTTTGCCTTACGAACGCTATGTGTTTTTCCTACATTTGTCCGGCTCTGGTTTTGGCGGTTTGGAACACAAGGAGAGTTGCACTCTCAACTATCCGCGTTTTGGTTTTCGGGCTAAGGAAAAGTATGAACGCTTTATTCAGTTGGTAGCTCACGAGTTTTTTCACCTGTGGAATGTCAAGCGCATTCGACCGAAAGCTCTCGAAGTATTTGACTACGAAAAAGAGAATTATACTCCTTCTTTATGGTTCTCTGAAGGCACTACAAGTTATTACGATTTGGTGATTCCTTTTCGCTCAGGTCTCTACAGCGTGAAAGGTTTTTTCCAAGGTATGGCTAAGGAAATTACTCGCTTGCAGACGACTCCGGGGCGGAGTGTACAGCCTGTGAGCGAGTCGAGCTGGGATGCTTGGATTAAACTTTATCGCCGGGATTCTAACAGCGACAACTCGCAGATTTCCTATTATTTGAAAGGGGAAGTTGTTTCGTTTTTGCTCGATTTGTTGATTCGCGCCAAACACGGCAATGAGCGATCGCTCGACGACGTGATGCGTTTGATGTGGCAGAAGTTTGGCAATGCTAATTCTGCCCAAAACGGCGATTTTGACCTGAAGTCGGAAACAGACGGCAAATCGGCGCATTTAACCTCAAACGGACACTTAAATTCTCCTTCGCTACCCGCAGAAATAGGCTTTACTCCAGAACAGTTGCAAAGTGCGATCGAGTCCGTCGCCGGCATCGATTTGAGCGACTTTTTCGCGCGCTATATAGACGGCACAGAAGAGTTGCCTTACAACAAATATCTGGAACCTTTCGGGCTGGAACTCACCGCAACTGAAACTAGCGAAATACCTCGCATCGGTTGGACGTTGGGAACGGAAAACGGGCGGGAAATGGTTAAATTTGTCGAAGTAGGATCTCCGGCACAATTGGCCGGAATTGATGCTGGGGACGAGTTGCTGGCGATCGAAGGTTTTCGTGTAAATTCTGAACAAGCGGGCGAGAGACTAAAAGATTTCAAGCCTGGGGATATCGTCTCGGTGACAGTTTTTCACCAAGACGAACTGCGGACTTGTCCTGTTACTCTCGCCCCGCCGCGCCCGATGCGTTACTCGATCGTGCCGGTGGAACAGCCCACTGCTATTCAGAAACAAAACTTTACTGGATGGCTGGGAGTTCCTTTATCGAAATTGTGACCTAACAGAAGGTGAACGGGAAAGAAAAGACCAGAAGAAATCAAGCTCAATTCCCAATTCCCAATTCCGCTAGCATCCTCCTGGTAAAATTGAATCACCCGTCAATACTCAACTATCATTCAGTTTTTCGACTGACAGTTAACAGTCAACAGTCAACAGTCAACAGTCAACAGTCAACAATAATTCCGGTTGCACCGGAATTAATATTACCAATTACCCATTTTGATTATGCAAACCCCACCTCCTCCATCAATTACGCCCCGCCAAATGAATCTGCTGAGAATTGTTGCTTCTATGGCCTGGGCTGACGGCGAACTCGCCACAGAAGAAGTTAATTTAATGCTCGATCGCTTTTGTCGTTTGTTTGCCCCAGATACCGACGGACAACAAATGCAACAAGAACTGCGGGATTACATCATGCAAAATATCCCCCTTGACGAGTTGATCGGCCAACTAGAAACTCAAGATGAAAAGGAATTAGTCTTGCAACTAGGCTATGAAGTGATTTCATCTAGTTCTCGCACTCCCGATGAACCAAAAATTAACGCTGAAGAAGCCGCAGCTTATCAAAAATTAGTGCAGTTGCTGAATCTTTCAGAGGATGTGGTCAAGCGTATTGAAGCTGAATCATCGGCTGCAGATACTTCAGAGGGAATTGTCGAGAAGATGGCTCAAAAATTAGAAAAGTTCATCAAAGGCTAGTTCGGGACTTGCGTGCGCTTGGCTTAAAAACCCGGTTGATTTCTAGATTTCTCGTTACTCAACCTGGAATTTTTCGTAGAAACCGGGAATAAGCCTGCCATCGGTAAGTCTTGTTAGGTAAGTATCGAAATAATATTTTTCTGAGTGCAACTATTTACAACTAAATCAGAAGGGAAATAAACCGGATTGTGGCTCCCAATTTCCTAAGATATACTAACAAAAAAACACGGAAAAGTCGAGAATATTTTTCATCGCCTGGAACGGTAACAGAATTTGCGTGAAGCGAAGCTATCCCGCAGGGAATCAATCGCCATTCCCGCGCGCTGCCTTACCCTTAACGAGAATTAGGGACTTAGGCAAAGCCTAAATCCCTAATTGATCTACAGATTTTTTGCGATTACTGAAAGTGATATCGTTTCCGGTTGCATCAGAATAATAAAATCGAGTCAACAGTCAACAGTCATTTCGCTCGTACAACCGGAATTGATATGAATCCAACCAGTCATTAGTGCGGTAACTTGCTGAGGGCGTGCCAAGTTCTGTAGCCGACAATTCCATCTTGCGGTAAAGCCATGCTCAGTTGCAATTGTCGCACTGCTACATTTGTCATCGGCCCGAATAATCCGTCAATGAATCCGAAATAGTATCCATTGATTTTCAAGACATTCTGAACAATTTTAACAGCATTACCAGAACTGCCCTTCATGACGATCGGCATATTCACAGGTGCACCAGAGTATAGTGCTTCCCAAGTGAGAGGGCCGACAATCCCATCTTCTTTTAAAAAGACGCGGTGTTGATAGCCTATGACCCCGTTGTAAACTTGGACGCCGAAAATACCGTCAATCGACCCGAAATAATAACCCCAATGAAATAGAAGCTGTTGTAGTTCCTTGACAGCTTGACCTGTTGAACCCCTTTGCAAAGTCGGTTTGTTTACTCCAGTGGTTTCAGCAAATGCCAGAGTTGATTGAGCAGTAGTATCGGCGACAAGAGCCATAGTTTCATTGTTCAAGCTTCTTTCTTCGGTGTACATAATGTGGTTCCTCTCAATATTTAAGTTTTGGTGTTTGATATTTCAGGTATAACTGGTGGGATTTGTGGATGCACAGTCACTTTTTAGAGTGTCACTCATGTGAGTGTCGCTCGTTTGAGTTACCCGTTGGTTTGTCGTAACTGAGATATTGCACCATTCTCAATTAGCCGTAGGGGCGGGTTCGCCAACAGCCTTAAAGCTTGCAAATAGGTTCTATAAACCCGCCCGACCCCACGAAAAATCCTCTTATTGATATTGCTGCAAGATGTCAGTCGTAAGGAATGCAAGTTGTAATATCTTTATGAGGACTTCCGTTGTCAATACAAACCAAGGGCTAAGGTGCGCGGTGCACACCTACCCAATACAAAGATGGGGGGTACGCACTCTACCAACTCATGTCGATTGTTTACTTAGGAATGAGAATTAAATAACTTGCATTTTTTGTAGGTTGGGCCCGTGGAACGAACCCTCCGTTTCACTCCACCCAACGCCACGCTTGATTGTTGGGTTTCGTTCCTCAACCCAACCTACGGAAGTTATTTAATCCACGATCCTTAGCAAATTCTCGCAATGTTGGAATTAAATACTGTGTCAAAGTAAAGGCATCTACTCCTAATTCCGTCCGTTCTTTAGCAGCCATGATTCCGGCTTGAGCGTGCCACCAAGCTGCTGTTACAGCAACTGATTTGGGGGGGGATTTGCGGGCGATCGCACTTGCTAATAGTCCCCCTAACAAGCCTGTGAGAACGTCGCCGCTGCCGCCTCTGGCGAGGGCTGGAGTGCTTTCGGGATTGAGGTAGGTGATGGTACGTGAAGCGTAGCTATCCCGTAGGGAATCGCCCTCATCCTTCCAACTTATGCACACTCTGGCTCCTTTGAGCAATATCGTTGCACCGCAAAGCTGAGCTGCTGCTTGACTTGCGGCAATTCGATCGTCGCCGGTTTCGTCGGCTAATTCGGGAAATAAACGCTTGAATTCGCCCGGATGAGGCGTGATAATTGTCAGTGCTGAGCGTTCGGACAAAATCGGGACTGTGCCGAGTTGAGCGAGGATATTTAAACCGTCAGCATCTAAAACCAGAGGTCGATCGCTCTCCAGTACAGATTCTACAGCTATTGCCGCTTCCAATGTCAGACCTGGCCCTGCGGCGATCGCATCATAAGAACTCAAATCAATTGCTACTGGTAACTCGCTAATTGCACCGCTTTGGGTTTCGGGACATCCTATAACTAATGCCTCTGGCAACTGACAGCTCAACATCGGTTTAAGCGACTCAGGAACAGCAATGGATAGCATTCCGATGCCGCTTGCTCTTGCTCCCAAGGCTGCCAAAATTGCTGCTCCGCTGTAGCGGCGGGAACCTGCAATAATTAGTATGTTACCGTTGGTATATTTGTGCGAAATTGGCGATCGGGGTAACGGCAAATGCTGAGTTGCCGAGGCTTTTGTAATGCGTTGTATTGCTGGCGTTTCGCCCAATATTGCTGCAATATCTGCTGTGGGAATATCAAAATCAATTAATTCGGAAATGCCGATATATTCTAACGCTCTGTCTTGCAGAAATGCCATTTTCCACAATCCCAAACATAATGTATGTTTTGCCCTAATTGCCGTTCCCAAAACTTCTCCTGTATCTGTATGAATTCCCGAAGGAATGTCTATACTTAAAATTGGTATATTTAAATTATTTATTTCGTCAATAGCTGCTGCGCTAGCGTTAGTAATTTCTCGTTCTAATCCAAATCCAAATAAACCATCTACGAGCAACTCACAGTTTTTCAGCCCTTCAACTTTATCAATAAATGGAATATTTAAAGAACGCGCATAATCAGCGTGAGTTTTCGTGAGTTCCTTAAGTTTAGAAAACGGGCAGTAAATAACTACTTGGAACCCTTGAAAGTGCAATTCGCGGGCAACAACCAAAGCATCGCCGCCGTTGTGTCCGGGCCCAACCAATACGCCGATAACTGGCAATAGAGAATTAACAAGCTTTTTCCCTTCTTCCCTTTTCCTTCTATCCGTTAAATCCCGTACACTGCTAGTTGCCGAACTTCCTTCCGCTTTCAAAAGCTGCTGAATGCGTCTAGCAATCAGTCCCGCGACTTTTTCCATTAAAGCTGCGACTGGCATTCCCGCAGCAAAAATTCTCGTTTCTATTTGCCGCATTTGGTCGGCGGTGACAACAAATTTTTGAATGGTCATATTAATGCTAAAATTTCAGCTAACAGCAGCAGTGGCAATTTGTAGTATACTTGTGGTATAATAAATTAGCTCGATCGAACAAAGTAACAGTAAAATAGCAATTTCTCCCCAACCATGAACAAGATTGTTGTAGGCCTCTCCGGCGGGGTCGATAGTTCCGCAGCAGCCGCAATTTTACACCATCAAGGATATGAAGTGGTGGGTTTAACGCTGTGGTTGATGAAGGGCAAAGGCCAGTGCTGCTCTGAGGGAATGGTCGATGCCGCTAAAATTTGCGAAGATTTGGGCGTTCCCCACCACATTGTTGACAGCCGCGAGGTCTTTCAGGCAAGTATTATTGATTATTTGGTGGAGGGTTACAGTGCAGGAGTTACACCTCTGCCTTGTTCGCAGTGCAATAAAACTGTGAAGTTCGGGCCGATGCTTAAGTTTGCTCGCGAAGAACTCGGAATTGAAAAAATCGCTACAGGCCACTACGCTAGGATTACTTACGATGCTGCTACTGGTCGCTATCAGTTGCTGCGGGCGATCGACCCTGCGAAAGATCAGTCTTATTTCCTGTACGATCTAACACAGGATTTGTTGGCGGGTACGGAGTTTCCTTTGGGGGAAATTACCAAGACAGAAACTCGCAGAATCGCGGCAGAATTTGGCTTGACAACTGCGGATAAGCCGGAAAGTCAGGATTTGTGCTTGGTGGAAAGTAACGGTTCGATGCGGGCTTTTCTGGATAAGTACATTGCGCCACAAAAGGGTGACATTGTGGACAAGTCAGGGCGGGTGCTCGGACAGCATGACGGTGTTCACCACTACACCATCGGCCAGCGGAAAGGACTTGGGATTGCTGCACCGGAACCGCTGTATGTGATTGAACTTGATGCTGCTGGCAATCGGGTAATTGTGGGCGATCGACAGTTGGCAGTAGAATCTGAATGTACAGTCCAGAAAGTGAATTGGGTTTCTGTAGCTGCACCGACGACTCCGATTCGGGCTCAGGTACAGATTCGATATCGATCGCGCCCCGTCCCCGCTACAATTATTCCTGTGGAACCATCCCAAGCAGAGGAAAAAGTCGGCGGTACAAGAGTTAAGTTGATTTTTGACGAACCGCAGTTGAGCATTACCCCCGGACAAGCGGCTGTTTGGTATGACGGCGATGTGCTGTTGGGCGGTGGCATTATCGAAAGAAACCAAGTCCCAAATTAAGGCAAGGGGCGGGCTAGAAGCCCAACCCCTACTCCCCACAAGAAACTTCCCACAAGAAAATTCACTCTTTGTGGAACAGGCCGAAAAGCCTGTTCCCAGAAGCCCACAAGAAACTTCACTCTTTGTGGAACAGGCCGAAAAGCCTGCTTGTGATACCCACCTACAAAAAAACTCACTCTTTGTGGAACAGGCCGAAAAGCCTGTTCCCAGAAGCCCACAAGAAAATTCACTCTTTGTGGAACAGGCCGAAAAGCCTGTTCCAAAAGGAAACTTATATTTCCTTTCACGTACATTTACCTAGGTAACTTTTTTTCCAAACGCAACACATTTCCCCTAACATTAGTGCGGTAAACCCAAGTTTGCCTACCATCAGAAACCACAACCCGCCAACCTTCGACAATCATTTGACCGCAAATTTCATCCGCTTTCGCGAGTCCTAAACAAGTATTCGGCCAACTTTGTCCGCTTGATTCAGTTACTTTCAACTTGTCAGCAGCAATGCCAGTGGAGTCCGACAACTCTCGGCGAACTGCTTCTGCTACGGTTGCGGGCAATTGCTTCGGGGGATTTTTGCGCGTACCCTCGGCAAAATTCCCCGGTTCGGAAGTGAGAGTATCGAGTGCCAATACCGAATAGCTGATGTTTTGGGGCACTGCGGCTGAGGAAAATTGCTGCGCGGTTTGCTGCTGTTGCCTTTCCAACTGGGCAAGGGAATCTTTGATGGCGCCCGCGTTAGCTGCTGCGGTGTGTCTTAGTGCCGGATACATTTCCCATACCAGAATTCCTGTGAGCACCAAAGCCAAGATTACTGGATTGGGCTGCTTTTGGTCTCGGTTTTTATTTTTTTGAAATTTATTTTGGGAGATTCTTTTCATAATATGCCCTCTGCCTCACTTTACACAATGCGCGATCGCTCCTGAACACTCAACTGCAGATACTTATTTAGACACTATTGCTGGTGCTATTGGTTCCTTTGTGCAGAACCGATTTGACTGCTGGTGCGTGGGGGGCAAGTATTTTCTACTCGCTGTCGGCAGTTGTGTTTCAGGAAACTTGCACTACCCAGTTATTACTTAATTTTTACTTGTTGTCTCCGGGTATTAAGAAAAATTTATGCTTAAGTAAATATTCTTAAAAGCCTCTACTCCTGCCCCCGAATCTCAGTACAAATTACTATTCTTCGTTCCAAAACTGCTAAACGTGTTTTAGACTGGGGGAGGCGAGCTCAGCCAAGGATATCACAGGGATGCCACAAAAATTGTTGCCACTGGACGAAAACGCATTAGAAATTAAATCAGCTAAGCTGTTCGGCATTTAAAAGAGGATAGTAGGGTGCGTCATTACAGAATTGTTTCTCGCATAAGCGCGTAAGTGTTTACTCCTGACGCACCTACAAGCCTCGTTACTGGTTTAAATGCTCCACAGCTTATCGCTGATTAATTATATTAGCATTCGGGTTTTCTAGAGCGATCGTCCCCGCAACTACTTTAGTAGCGATCGCTACTTTTTTAGTACAATATTCTTAAAATCTATCGATTATGAACAGAAAATCCCTGGGAATCCATTTAATGAATCGGCTGAGCTATCCTCAAAAATTTACCTTAATTGGTTTTCTATTTGCAATACCGTTAACCTTGGTCATGTACCTGCTAATTTCCGAAATTAACAGCAGAGTTGATTTTGCCCAAAAAGAAATCTACGGAAATGAATACCTGCGGCGACTGCGCCAGTTGAGGGAATATATACCGAAACTTCAACTCTTAAATTATCCGAATCAGAGGTTAAATCCTAGTTTAAGCAATTCAGAATTCAGAACAGATTTAAAAGCCAAGATAGATCATAAATTTCAAGCGATAGCTAATACAGATAGCCAGCTTGGAAACACATTAATTTCCAGTAAAAATTTTAATAATATTTATCAAGATTGGCACAATTTCAAACTTCGCCACAGCCATTGGAGTTTAGAAACTTACGATTTTTTCTATCAACGTTTAGCTACAGACATTGATAGACTGAGCGCTCGCGTCGGCGATACTTCTAATCTAATTTTAGACCCGGATCTAGATACCTATTATTTGATGGATGCTACTTTGCTGAAACTTCCAGAAATCCAAAAAATATTGTCAGAGATTAGGCTGATCTCTCAAATAAAAAACTTGCGTTCCGATGCCACACCTGAAGAAAGAGCGAAACTGATTACTTTGGCAGGCAAATTGAGAGAAATTAATCAGGATTTAGCTATCAATATGGAGGTAGGATTTAGCAATAATCCTCACGGGAATCTGATCCCGAAATTAAGGGAGTATTTAACAAACTTTAACTCGGTAGTAGAGCAGCTAACTGAGCAACTAGATAAACTGATTAAGCCCACAGCATTAGTGGAATATTCTGCCTATCTTGATGGGAGCGATCGAGTTCTGAATTATAGTTTTGAACTGTGGGATAAAACTATCAAGGAATTAGACTTTCTCCTGCAAAAACGCATTGATAGTTTCGTTGCCAAGAAACGCATAATTTCTATTGTTGTGTTAATAACCTTAGCCATAGTTATTTATTTATTTGTAAGTTTTTATAGAAGCGTTATGCAAACTGTGTTTGTCCTTGACGAAGCTGCAAAAAAGATGGCAAGCGGCAATCTTGACCACAAAATTATTTTGGATAACAGAGATGAACTGGGGCAAGTTGTGGGTGCTTTTAACAAAATTGCCGATGCCTTAGTTGGTGCAAATCAAGAAATTACTGTTCTCAACGATCGCCTAAAAGCAGAAAATATGCGAATGAGCGCTGAACTAGACGTTACTCGCAAGATTCAGCAGATGCTGCTGCCCAAAGACTTAGAACTCAATGAAGTTGTGGGGTTAGATATTGCGGGATTTATGGAAGCTGCTGAGGAAGTAGGGGGCGACTATTACGACGTACTCCAACACAAAGGTAGAGTAAAAATTGGCATTGGAGATGTGACGGGACACGGATTGGAGAGCGGTGTTTTAATGATTATGGTGCAAACGGCAGTAAGAACTTTGCTCGCCTACAATGAACCAGACCCAGTAAGATTTTTAAGTGCTATTAACAGTGTAATTTATGATAACGTGCAGCGGATGAAATGCGACAAAAATGCTAGCCTTGCCTTGCTAGACTATGAGGAGGGGATGCTGAAGTTGAGCGGCCAGCACGAAGAAATGATTGTTGTGCGGTGTAACGGTTGTGTAGAGCGGTTTGATACAATCGATTTGGGTTTCCCGATCGGGCTGGATGTAGATATTGCTGAATTTGTTGCTGAGAAAATTGTGCATTTGCATTCAGGAGATGTGGTTGTGCTTTACACTGACGGGATTACGGAAGCTAAAAATATGGATAAACTGCTTTATGGTTTAGATAGGTTAATTGAGGTAATAAAAATTCATTGGCAGCGTTCTGCTGCCGAAATTAGGCACGCTGTAATTAAGGACGTGCGATCGCACATCGGCGAACAAAAAGTTTTTGATGACATCACATTGCTGGTACTCAAACAAAAATAACTACTTGAATATCCCTCCTAAAGTTTAAAATATATTCAGTGATCCCCTCATCTCAAACTTTAGCTCTCACATCGATATGACTCAGATTTTCGGAGATTTCATCGAGCAGCCCGCTAGCCAAGAATACTTAATAATTGGATTTTCTCCGAGTTCGGTTCCTCTCAAGCAGCGGTGGCGGAACAACGGTTTGTCTGCTGATTTTCTGGCTGATTACCTGACGACTTTTTTTCCGGGCAACCAAGATGAACCCTCGACAATTGAAAGACAAGCTGAAATAAAAAGTGCTGTTAGCTACATTGCCAACGAGTTATTGGAAAATGCCATGAAGTTTAATGATGAAACCTCCGACTACCCGATCGATATTAAACTGCAATTAGAGAGCGAGGGAGTGATTGTCTCAGTGGCTAACAGCATCTCTCCGCAAGCTGTGGACAAGTTTCAGGCTTATATTCAGGAGTTGCTGGCCTCGGAGCCAAGCGAACTTTACCTTCAGCGGTTGGAAAAAAATGCTGCTGACGACAACAGTACCAATTCGGGATTGGGTTTGTTGACCATGCTCACCGATTATACCGCCAAACTTGGCTGGAAATTCCAGACCGTGCACAAAGACCCGGAAGTAATTGCGGTGACAACTATGGTGCAATTAACAGTATAAGCAACGCTGGCGATCGATAATATCTAAGGGACTTTTTTTTGTGGCTATGGAAATTAATACAGAAGATTACCAGATCTGTTACGATCCAGCAACGGCAACCGTGAGTTTTATTGGATCTCTAAGGCTGAGCGGGCCTGCTGAGTACGCGCCGATAGCGCAATTGCTGACGAAGGTTGCCGAGGTGGAACCGACGAAAATTACCCTCAATTTGCAGCAGTTAGAATTTTTGAACAGTTCTGGCATCAATATGCTATCGAAGTTTATTATCGAGATCCGCAAAACAGCCAGGGTGCAAATGGCGGTACAAGGCTCTCAAAGCATAGCTTGGCATGGTAAATCTTTGAGGAATTTCCAGCGCCTGATGCCTGGTTTGCAGTTGGATTTTCTATAAAAACACGATTACTTTTAGGGTGCGAAATGTTAAGTAATTTTTTGTTAGTCGAGGCGCAAATTCTCGAGTTATGCTGGAAGAACAACCATCTAGAGAACAGCTACTTTTAGAGATAGAAAGATTGCGCCAGCAAGTGGAAGACTTGAAGGAGGAAAAAGCGGATCTGGAAATCTTGCTGGAAACTACTGCTGAACATTCCGATACGGTTGAAACTGAGTTACGCTCTCGCGCATTCGAGGCGGTGCGCGAAGGCGAAATCAAGCTGGCTCAATTTCTCGAAGCGATTCCGGTAGGCGTGGTAGTGCTCGATTCTCAAGGCAAACCTTACTACGTAAATCACGCCGGACAGCAGTTACTCGGTCAAGGAGTTTTGCCCTTAAATTCTGTTGAGGATTTGTCAGAAAGTTATCAAATTTATATCGCGGGAACGGAGACAATTTATCCTTTCGAGAATTTGCCACTCGTCCGAGCTTTAAGGGGCGAAAACGCGACTGCTGACGATCTGGAAATTCATCGAACCGACAAGAAAGTTCCCCTAGAAATTTGGGGAAGGCCAATTTTTGACGATGGTGGCAAAGTTGCTTTTGCGATCGCAGTTTTTCAAGATGTCACGGAACGCAAAGAAGCTGAATCCCAGCGCCATTTATTTATTAAGGAACTATTTGACGTTAACCAAAATTTAGAAAAATCCCTGGATGTCGAATCAGACTTAACTGATGCCTACGGTAGATTTGTGCCACACCAATTTCTAAATTTGTTGGGATATGAAAGTATTATAGATGTCCATTTAGGCGACCAAGTGCAGCAGGAAATGTCGGTGCTATTTGCGGATATTCGCGACTTCACGACGCTTTCAGAAACTATGACTCCCCAAGAAAATTTTAAATTTATCAATGCTTACCTTTCGCGGATGGAGCCTGCGATTACTAGCAATAACGGGTTTATTGACAAATACATCGGCGATGCAATTATGGCTTTGTTTAGTGACTTTGCAGATGATGCAGTGAAAGCGGGTATTGCAATGCTAAATATCCTCAAAACTTACAACGAATACCGTCAAGGCGTCGGCTACGTCCCGATTCAAATTGGCATTGGCATCAATTCGGGTTCTTTGATGCTGGGGACAGTCGGGGGTAAAAGCCGGATGGACAGCACTGTGATTAGCGATGCTGTTAATTTAGCATCTCGCATTGAAGGATTGACCAAAGATTACGGCGTACCTCTGTTAATTTCTCAGCAGACTTTGGAACGGTTGCGAAATCCCACCGATTATGCAATTAGAATTGTGGATAAAGTACAGGTAAAAGGAAAATCTCAATATGTCGTAGTCTATGAGGTATTTGATGCAGATCCGCCCGAAAGTTTGTCGGCAAAGCTAGCAAATTTGTCTGTATATAATGAAGCTATGTTACTGTGCGAGCGGAAAGAATTCCGAGAAGCAGGAAAATTATTTGAAGAGTGTTTGCGAACAAATCCCAGCGATCATGTAGCTCGCATTTACCTGAAACGCTGTCGGGATTGGCGATCGCTCCTCAAAGGAATTTAAAGCAGCTTACTCGATTTTAGATTTTAGATTGACTCCATATAGCAATTCTCGCATCACTTGTGAATTTCTTACTTTCTCCCCGCAGGTTCGGGGAGGGTTGGGGTGGGATAAAAAATTTACGACTCCTGTAAGGATTGATATATATCTTAAGAGTGATGACTGACCTCTGGAATCTGTCAAAGGTTTGACATACTCCCCAGCTATCAAGGCGAGGGGATTCTAAGCTCAAACAGCAATTGCAGGCACAGCCTGTCTAACATCGCCTAACTTAACGGTTGACGCCCCACCAAGGAAAACAAGCAAGTTATTTATTGCAGCGTTCTCGTCTCTGCTGTTCACCTTCTGGCAGGACGGACATCGCCATTCACGAACTGATAAATCCAATTCTTTCAGAACGTGTCCACAGTGGGAACAAGTTTTACTAGATGGATACCAGCGGTCGATAAAAACTAATTGTTTTCCTTTCTTTTTGGCAACCCATTTGAGAATTTGGAGGAAATCGCCAAATGCAAGGTCTGAGATTTTACGTCCCCAAAGCCGTTGCATTCCTTTTAGATTCAACGTTTCAAAACACAGCACGTCAAACTTATCAGTTAATTCGTGAGCCAATTTCCAGAACCAATCAGAGCGACGATTTACTACGTCAGGAGTGCTTGCGAACTAGATTGAGTCTTGCTCTTTCCCGGTTAGCTGAGCCTTTCCGTTTTTTGGAATGTTGACGATTCGCTTTCTTAATAGCGCCGAGGGATTGTTTCAGGAATTGTGGTGATTCGATTTTCGTTCCATCTGAGCAGGTGAGAAACGTTTTCAAGCCGAAATCTTGCGCCAGCGATTCTACTCGTCTCGACTTTGGTTTCAGGTTGTTCAACGCTGTCAACGACCACAACCATGAATAACTCTCCCAATGGAGTGCGCTTAATGGTTAAGGTTTTGACCTTCCCCGCTATCTCTCTGGAATTCCAATACTGATAAACGCGATTCCCAATTTTAATTAGATTACCACCTAAAAATTTATAGCCAGCTTGCTTGAGAGTGAACGATTTGTATTTGCGAACTTTCTTGAAACCGGGAGGTCTAACTCCTTTCTGGTGATGCTTAAAAAACAGTTGGTAGGCTTTCTCGATTCGCTGGCAGATATCCTGTACAGCCTGAGATCCAACCTGCTGCCAGAACGCTTTACGCTTTCTGATTTTAGCAATATGACTTTGAAGCTTGCTGCAATTCAAATGCTTGCCCCACATCCGGTAGTACCGTTTATGGAGTGCAATGCAATGGTTGTAGATCACCCCGGCAGCATTGATACTTCGCTTGAGATGTCTATTTCGCTTGCTTTGATATAGCTTAAACTTCAATGTTTTCATGCTAACCATGATCTCATAACGGGTAGCGATTGGGTAGCAAAATGATTAAAGAAAGATTAAGTATTCGCATTGCCGTGAGTCGGTTAAAAAAGTTACGGAGAATTGCCAAACAGAAAGAAAAAACAATGACCCAGCTTGTAGAGGACTGGATTGATACACTTAAAGAGGAAAAGCCGTCAAGCGAAGGACGGGGCTTTAGACCCAGTTCTTTGGTAAAATATAAATAGCTTTATACCTGTTACTTCTGAGGCTTCTCAAAATAGAACGGCTGAGGGCGGCAAAACCAGCGATCGGTAATTTGGTGCCAGAACGGTGGCCAGGGTAGAACCTGTCTCAGAAAAAGTTGGCGGATGAATTAGGGTTTAAAGCTGTAACGTGATTCTTGGACAAAGTTACCCATTGATGGAATTGTTGGGTAACTAAGAAAGCAAGTCTCTCGATAACGTCACTAAGACTGCTTGCGGTAAGCTGAACTCGTTTTTCCTCTAGCCACTTAGTAGCAGTCTCGGTTAGGCTGAGGTTGACCTTACGCTTAGGCTCGCTGTAAATCTTTTTTCTAGGCATTTTCTTGTTCCGTATTAATTCCGCATACAATAAGAGTAAGGCAGAAATGAGGTAAAAGCAAATGTTACTTAGTTTCAAGACGGAATTAAAACCTAATAACAAACAGGTGACTAGATTTCGGCAGCATTGCGGAGTAGCAAGACACGCTTACAACTGGGCAAATTCAATCATCCTTGAAACATTGACACTCAGGAAGACGGATAAAACTATTAAGATCCCTTCTGCAATTGATCTACACAAGCGTTTAGTGGCAGAAGTCAAACATGAGCATCCCTGGTATTACGAATCTTCCAAAGCCAGCCCACAACAGGCTCTAACTGAATTGAGAATAGCTTGGGATAGATGCTTCAAAAAGGTATCTAAACAACCTAGATTCAAAAAGAAAGGTGTATCGGGGGACTCCTTCTACCTAGAACAAGGAACCAAAGCAAAGCCAGGAATTAATAACGACGGCAAGCGTGTCAAGTTACCTAAGATTGGCTGGGTTAGGCTGCACGAACCATTACCAATTACGGCAGTTCACAACTGCGTAATCAGTCGAAAAGCTGACAGATGGTTCATTGCTTTTAAATACGAAATTGAGCAGCCCGCAACTCTACGTGACCGTCCTACTGTCGGAGTTGATATCGGCATCAAGCAGCTAGCTGTTTGTTCTAACGGCGAAGTCTTTGCCAACCCTAAAGCCTATCGTCGGATGAACCGTAAAATGAAACGTCTGCAACGGCGTGTCTGTGCGCGAGTCAAAGGGTCTAACAACCGCAAAAAGGCAATCGCTAAACTAGCCAAGCTGCACCTAAAAGTGTCAAACATCCGAAAAGATGCTATTCATAAGCTAACAACTTACCTCGCCAAAAACCACGGTGAAGTGAAGATTGAAGATTTGAATGTTAAGGCATTTTTGAAGAACCACAAGTTAGCTGGTGCAATCGCCGACTGCGCCATGTACGAATTCAAGCGTCAACTTGAATATAAAACCGAAAATTTTAACTCAAAATTGACGCTCATAGATCGATTCTTTCCTAGCAGTCAAATCTGTTCAAATTGCTGTAATCATCGGCATAAAATGCCATTAAGAGTCCGAGCCTTTGAATGTCCCAGTTGTGGAAATATTCAAGACCGTGACTTGAATGCGTCGAAAAATATAGAACGTTGGTTTGAAGGAATATTTATTCCAGAACGTTCAGAATTGGCGGTGAGTTCCACTCCCGTCAGCCTGCGGAGTAGACAAACCCGACAGCAGTCATGTTGTCGCTACTGTGAAACAGGAAGTTAACACCACAAGCACTCATGTTCAGCTATGTCAAGATTTGGGTAGCTATGGGTAAGTTTTTCAGAACGGATGACCTTTCCCACGATTAATCGTTGGGAAAATGGACAGGCTAAGCCTTCTCGCTTGGCACTCAAGCAAATTTAGATATTGCTGGATGAGTTAGGTAATTCCCCAGATGCAACGCTTGGCGAATGCAGTAAGGCGCTGCGAGCAAGATATTTTTCGGATAAGGAGTACAAAGGGTGAGTGTAGAGGAAATCAACAGCATTTTCAGAGATATTCGACTACTTCCCTATGGTGTGGCCACCCTCTCCGTGGCTTTGGCACTGGCGCTAACCCGATCGCTTTTACCGTGGCTCTACCCAACCACGACGCCCCTGTTTTTCATCGCGGTGATGGTGAGTGCGTGGTATGGCAGTTTCGGGGCTGGGTTTCTGGCAACAATTTTATCCACGCTGGCAATCAACTATTTTTTTATTGAGCCGTTCTATTCCTTAAAGATAGTTAATGTAGAGACAATTGTTCGGCTGGGTATGTTTTCGATCGCCGCAGGATTGAGCGCTTCACTCAGTTTATCGTGGCGCAATGCTCTAAAAAATGCGAAAGCAGCCTTGCAAAATTTACAGGAGGCAAGGTTCCTAGAACAAAAAGCCCAGGTTCGGGGCCAAGTCGCACAAGCTGCGGCGAGGGAGACAAAAGAACAGCTAGAAACGGTACTTTCTAGCATCAACGATGGGTTTTACATCCTCGATCGCGATTGGCGCTACACCTATGCCAACGATCGCTACTGTGAAATGATTGGAATGCCGCAGTCAGCGATTCTGGGTGAGAACGTTTGGGAGCTATTTCCCGCAGCCGTTGACACCGATGCTTACGTGCAGTTTCATCGGGCAATGCGGGAACAAACGCCACTCCAGTTTGATTATCTGTACTCACCTTTGAAAGGTTGGCATGACCATCGAATTTACCCTTCGCCCAGTGGACTGACCGTTTTGCTTGCTGACATTACCGATCGCAAACAGGCGGAACTCCTCCTAATCGAGCAGAAACGACTGCTGGAGTCGATCGCCTTCGGACAGCCACTAGACGACTGTCTGGCAGCCGTGTGTGACTCAGTATCCAGGCTGAATCCGGGTACCCGCGCGGGCTTCATGCTAGCGGATGCTCAGGGGCTGACTTTTAACAGATCGATTACTCCAGACTTTCCACCGTCTTTTGCTGAAGGACTCCAAAATGCTCCGATTAACGATTTGTGCATTGGAACGTGCGGCGAAGCAGTGTATAGCGGTCAGCCCGTGACCTGCGCCGACATTGCCAAGGACGATCGCTGGTCGCAAGCATGGCGAAATTTATGCGTGGCTCATGGCATTCTAGCGTGTCATTCTCAGCCCGTGTTCAGGCAGGACAATCTACCTATGGGGTCGCTGATGCTTTGCTTTAGCGAGGCGCGGATGCCGACGGATTGGGAACATAAACTCGCGGAGTTCGGCACCCAAGTTGCCAGCATCGTCTTCGAGCGCGATCGATCGTTCCAGGCGTTGCGCGAGAGCGAAGAACAGCTCAGACTGGCTTCCGAAGGCGGCAATTTGGGTTTGTGGTATTGGGATAGGGAAACTGACACCCTGAGTTTGACGGACATAGCCAAAGGGATGTTTGGTTTACCCGTGGATCGGGGAATTTCCATGAAGGTGTTTTTAGAAGCGGTGCATCACGACGATCGTCCATTCGTTCACACCGTACTCAATGAGCTCAAAGCGAATCAACCGCATACTGAAATTGAGTATCGGACGCTGTGGGCAGATGGCACCGTTCGTTGGATTTTGGCAAAGGGCGATTGCGCCTATAACGCTGAGGGCATGATAATTTCGACGCGGGGCGTATTAATCGACATCAGCGATCGTAAACAAGCAGAAGAAGCTTTGCGTCAAAGCGAAGAGCAGAGTCGCAACATTCTAGAGAGTATTGATGATGGATTCTTTTCCCTTGATGAGAATTGGTGTTTCACTTATGTGAATCGGTCAGCGGAAATTCTGCTAGACCGGACTGCCAGCGATCTGATTGGGAAAAATGTGTGGGAAGAATTCCCCGGACTTAATGGCAGCGAGTTTGAGCAGGTTTATCGGCGCGTGGCAAACGAGCGCGTGGCTTTGTCAGTCACGGCTTTTTATCCCGATCACGATCGGTGGTATGACGTTCGCACCTACCCTGCAGCCAACGGGATTACCATTTATTTCCGAAATGTCACCGATCGAAAACTGGCCGAGGAGGTATTGCAACAACGAGAAGCAGAACTTCGTTTAGTCACCAATGCCGTGCCTGCCTTGATTTCCTTTGTAGACTCAGACCAGCGTTATCGCTTCAACAATCGAGCATATGAAGAATGGTTTGGACATTCGGCAGCGCAAATCTATGGCAAGCACCTTCAAGAGGTTTTAGGCGAAACTGGCTATGAAGGGATTCGTCGTTATGTTGAGCAAGTCTTGGCAGGACAGGAAGTGACCTTTGAAAGCCAAATTCCCTACAAAGATGGTGGAACCCGTTATATCAATGCCACCTATGTTCCCCGCTTCAATAGCCAGGGAAAAATTGAAGGGTTTGTAGCATTCGTCAACGATATCACCGATCGCAAACAAGCCGAAGCCACACTACGGGAGAGTGAGGCAAGGTTCCGACTGATGGCAGATGCCGCCCCTGTGCTGATTTGGATGTCGGGCACAGATAAACTCTGTTATTACTTCAACGTCCCGTGGCTAAACTTTACGGGACGGACGATCGAGCAAGAAAGGGGCAATGGTTGGACAGAAGGAGTCCACCCCGACGACTTTGAGCGGTGTTTAGACACCTATGTGACTGCCTTTGATGCCCGTCAACCGTTCAAGATGGACTATCGCTTGAAACGCTGTGATGGCATATACCGTTGGATTATGGATGAAGCTGTTCCTCGCTACGGATTGGAAGGTGAGTTCTTGGGCTACATCGGCTCCTGTGTTGATATTGAAGACCACAAACAAGCTGAGGAAGCCCTGCGCGAGAATGAATCCCGCCTCCGTCTGATCTTTGAAAGCGCCAAAGATTATGCCATCTTCACCCTCGACCTTAACGGCATCATTGCCAGTTGGAACTCAGGGGCAGAAAGGTTGTTGGGCTATACCGAGACAGAAGCAATTGGTTGCTCCAGTCGGATGATTTTCACACCAGCAGATAACGAACAAGGACAAGCCGAGTACCAGAGGCAAATGGCTCTACTGCAAGGACGGGTCGAAGACGAACGCTGGCACGTCCGCAAAGATGGGAATCACTTTTGGGCCAGTGGATTGATGATGCCCCTGCTTAATGAAGCGGATTGTCCGCAGGGATTTGTCAAAATCATGCAGGACAAGACTGCACAACGGCAAGCAAGTGAGCGCCTGCAATTGCTGTATGAAACTACCCGCGATCTGATGAAGACAGAACAGCCTCTGGCTTTGATGGACACGCTATTCCGCAAACTGGCAGTGCTACTCGATCTGGATTGTTACTACAACTTCATGGTGGAAGAAAAAGACAACCGCCCGATGCTGCATTTGAGAAACTATGATGGCATCTCTGAAGAAAGGGCGCAGGCGATCGCCTGGATCGAAGTAGGGCAATATCTCTGTGGATTGGTTGCCCAAACCCAGCAGCAACTTGTCTTGAATCAAGCCGAACTTTCCACTCATCCGAATGGTAAAGCCCTCTATGAACTGGGCATCACGGCTTACGTGGGTCAACCGTTAATCGCTCAAGGACGGTTATTAGGAACGCTCTCCTTTGCCAGTCTGACTCGGACGCACTTCACGCCTGCTGAAATCGAGCTGCTGGGATCTATCTGTGACCAAATCGCGATCGCTCTGGAACGGGCAAATCTGAACGATTCACTGCAGCAGCAAGCGGAACAGCTAAGACAGGCAAATCGGATCAAGGATGAGTTTTTAGCGGTACTATCCCATGAATTGCGATCGCCCCTCAATCCTATTTTGGGCTGGTCAAAGCTGCTGCAAACTGGCAAGCTGGATGCGGCGAAAACCGCCCAGGCGTTAGCGACGATCGAACGGAATGCCAAGCTGCAAACTGAATTGATTGAAGATTTGCTTGATGTCTCGAAAATTCTCCAAGGTAAGCTCAGTCTGAATATTCGTCCAGTTGATTTAGCTTTAACTGTGGAATCGGCGATCGAAACTGTCAATTTGGCTGCTGTTGCCAAATCCATTGACATTCGGACTGTGTTAGATCCTCAGATCGGACAAATTTTGGGAGATTCGGGCCGTTTGCAGCAAATAGTCTGGAATCTTGTTTCCAATGCGGTCAAATTCACCTCTGCCGGGGGGCGCGTTGAGGTGCGCTTAACTCGTGTGGGCGATCGCGCTCAAATTACGGTGGCGGATACAGGGGTTGGCATTGCACCGGAGTTTTTACCCTACGTGTTTGACTACTTCCGCCAAAAAGATGGCGCTACAACCCGCAAGTTTGGTGGCTTGGGATTGGGGCTGGCGATCGTGCGGCATTTAGTCGAACTGCACGGTGGCACGGTTCGGGCAGATAGCGCCGGTGAAGGGTTAGGAGCTACCTTTACCGTAAGACTGCCCCTATCACCGAAGGTAAGACAAGAAAACTCTCTTGCAAGACTTTCGGAACGATCGACTGCGGATGAACCGTTATCGGGGATGCGGATAGTTGTGGTTGATGATGAGCCGGATATGCGAGAGTTGATTTCGTTTTTGCTAGAAGATGCAGGTGCAGAGGTACTGACTCTTGCTGTCCCTCAAGAAGTCCTCACAGCGTTGACTAATTTCCAGCCAGATGTCCTGTTGAGCGACATTGGTATGCCGGGAATGGATGGCTATATGCTGTTGCGACAAGTGCGAGCTCTGCCGCCAGAACGGGGTGGGCTGATTCCCGCGATCGCCCTGACTGCTTATGCGGGTGAGTTTAATCAACAGCAAGCTTTGCAAGCTGGATTTCACCGACATCTGGCAAAGCCGATCGAACCGGATGAATTAATTAAGACGATCGTCGCACTTCTTAGCAAGAACACTGATGGCCCAGCAAGCTCTAAGGATTGATGCGAAGGAGTTCCAACCGATCGAACATTACCAAGCTTTTAAGTTGCTGTGGTTAGGGAGCGATATTTGTATTATCTTCTGTCCGGTCGATTCCCTCCGCTTCGCTTCGCCCGAAATGAGGTAGGGGCGGGTTCAACAACCATATCTGCCAATAATTGACAATCTCAAAAACCCGCCCGGCCGGGATATTATGGTCAATCGCTCGGACGTGATATTACAGGAGAATCTATCAATAAATCCGGTTTCTAGTCTAATAGTGCGTAAGTCCTGATAATATAATCAATAATTTGGAGTGTCAAAAAAAGACGATGGGAATTAACAAGCAGCAGCCTAGAATACATATAAAACCTTCAGTGATTAAAGCGATAGCTCTGTTCTTTCTGTGCTGCTTGTTAACTGCAAGTTGTGGACAAAGAACACGTCCATCGGTCACTGCGACCGGCGAAAATGCTAATAACCGCGTTACTATTGGCACAACCTTGAAATTGCGGACGATCGACCCTGCGGACGCTTACGAAATTATCTCAGGGCAACTGCTGCAAAATTTGGGCGACACTCTCTATACTTACAAGTCGGGGACTACTGAGTTAATCCCCCATTTAGCCACAGCAATGCCAAAAGTTAGCCAAGACGGATTGACATATACCATCCCCTTGCGTCAAGGAGTTATTTTTCACGATGACACACCGTTTAATGCCGCAGCAATGGAGTTCTCCTTGCAGCGGTTTATCAAAAATGGCGGTCGTCCGGCTTTCTTGTTGAGCGATGCCGTAGAATCTGTGAAAGCGACGGGCGAATACGAATTAACTTTTCAACTCAAAAAGCCTTTTGCTGCTTTTCCTTCTCTCTTGACATTCGCTGGTAGTTGTGCAGTTTCTCCAAAAGCTTACGAGATTGGGGAGGGTAAATTTAAACCCGATACGTTTGTGGGAACGGGACGCTACAAGTTGGCAACTTACGGCAGCGATTCTCTCAAGTTTGATGTGTTTGACAAGTATTGGGGCGAAAAACCAGTTAATCAAGGAATTGACCTTTTGCTGCTTTCTAGTTCGTCAAATTTGTTCAATAGTTTTCGGACTGGTGCAGTTGATGTGGCTTATTTGTCTCTGGATGCAGACCAAGTTCAAAGCTTGGGCGAGGGAGCAAAACAAGGGAAATGGCAGGAAATTGCGGGGGAAAGCAGTACGGTTAGTTACATGACGCTGAATACTAAGTCTAAACCGTTGGATAAGTTAGAAGTGAGACAGGCGATCGCAGCAGCGATGGATCGCCCCCTGATTAATGAGCGCGTACTGCGCGGACAAGCACAACCGCTTTACAGTCTGATCCCTACAACCTTCGACGTTCAAAAACCGGTTTTTAAAGAACTGTACGGAGATGCCAACACGACAAAGGCTAAGGAACTTTTAACGAAAGCTGGATACTCAGCCACCAATCCTTTTGTTCTGCAACTTTGGTATCCTTCAGCTTCCACAAAACGAGCTTTAGTCGCGAGTCTGATCGAGGCGCAAACTAAACTCAAAATGGACGGGATAATGCAGGTAGAAATTAACAGCGTTGAATCTCCGACTTTGTTTCAAAACATAGAGAAGGGAATTTATCCTGCGGTTTTAGTGGATTGGTACGCCGACTTTTTCGATGCCGATAATTACATTCAGCCGTTTTTAGATTGTGCGACGGGTTCGGCGGCTGGGGGCTGTGAAAAGGGTGCTAGCCAAGGTCAGGGTTCGTTCTATTATAACGATCGGGTCAATGAACTGATCGACAAGCAACGAAAAGAAGCAAATCCTGAAACCCGCAAAGCTCTGTTTGCGGAAATTCAAGACATACTAGGTCAAGATGTACCTTTCATCCCTCTTTGGCAGGATAAGGACTATACCTTTGCTCAGAACAGCATCACCGGAGTCCGTCTCGAACCGACGCAATCTTTTCCTTTTTGGTTCCTGAAAAAGCAATAATTATTTACAATAATTTTGGGGGAGTTGAAACGTCAATAATTATTGCATATTTTGTGCACAACAGGGTGATGATTGTCACAGTTTATCAAAGAGACCGATCACCCAACCCTCTTTAATAATGTGCGATATTATTAACAGAGAGATATTGCTGAGGGTGGTATATGAAATTTGGGATTTTAACAACAACAGGGGTGCTAATTGCGATCGGTTTGGCATCGGGAGTAAAGGCAGAAAACGTATCCCACGTCAAGCAATTATTAGAAACTAAAAAATGTAGCCAATGTGACTTGACAGGAGCGCAGCTTGCTGGTATCAATCTGAGCGGGGCAGATTTGAGCGGTGCGAATCTGAGCGGTGCAAATTTGAACGGTGCAAATTTGAACGAAGCCAAACTGAACGAAGCAAATCTGAAACAAGCTAAATTGCAAGGTGCGAGTTTAATTGCTGCTAAAATGCACGGGGCTAATTTGGAGGGTGCTGATTTGAGCCGCGCTAATCTGAGTTTGGCGGGTTTAGTGATTGCGAGTTTGAAAAATACCAACCTCACCAGCGCTAATTTAATCGGTGCTAATTTAGAAAGCGCCAATTTGGCGGGTGCAAATCTGAGAAATGCTCGCCAGTCTGTAGCCAATTTAGCGAATGTCAGCCTCAGAGGTGGCAGTTTGTCGGGAATCGACGTACAGGGAGTCAACTTGCGGGATGCAAATTTGACCAATGCAAATTTGAACGGTGCAAATTTGAACGGTTCGGACTTGACAGGTGCCAATTTAAAGAATGCCAATATGGCAAATGTAGATTTGAAAAACGCTTCTTTGCCCTAGGACGATCGCCACTTGCTATATCAAATTCTGGTGCTTAACAAGCTTAATATAATAAGGTAGGGGCAATTCTGAAATTGCCCCTAAATTTTTAATTGTAGGATTTATCTTGTTTCCCGTCGCTGCGTAGCGTAGATGATTGTTCGGTGTGCGAAGCTTTTTCTTGGCGTCTGCGATTGCTTCATATTTGGATCTAGGATCAATCTGCCTCGTGAGCATCTTGGGCGAAGCGGATAATGTCATCATCGCCGAGGTATTCACCATTTTGGATTTCAATCATCACCAAGGGAATAACTCCTGGATTTTCTACGCGGTGAGCAGTATTCATGGGAACGTAGGTTGACTGTTTCTGCATGAGAATCGTCTCTTTGTCGTCGCAGATAACTTTAGCGGTACCGGAGACGACAACCCAGTGCTCGCTGCGGTGATAGTGCATTTGGGTGCTGATGTGATGCCCCGGCTTGACTTCAATGCGATTGATCTTATAACGATCGCCCGCGTCTATGACTGTAACTTGACCCCAGTAGCGGGTTTGTGTGCGATCGTCAATTTTTTCGCTTGTCTCCACTGTTTCCACCATGCTGTTTATCTCGCTAACGGTGTCTGTAAAAATATCTGTAGTTGAAAGTATAGCAGGGATAGGGTAAGTGCGATGGATTTAAACATTACTCAATTAGCCGCCACTCGCGAGCATCAACAAATTGCGACAAATGCCCCACATTTGTTGTAGCAATTACCACATCATTGCCTTCACTTGCCTCCAATATTGCTTGAGCAGCCAAAATCACATCCCCGTCAAGTGCATTGGCTTCTGCGGTTGGTCTTCCTCTCATTCTCGCTTGCGCCCACAACTGAGCGGCAAAAAGCATGACTTCTGTAGTCAAAGGACGATATGTAAGTTGTAATTTCAGTTCATCAAGCCGTTGAATACCTGCTAATTTACCTGCGCGGATCAACTCCCGTCGCACTTCGTAGTCAGCAATTTCAGGCAGAATTATTATTTCGCCCCTCCGCATTAAAGAGTTTAGCCAAACTTGGCACTCTTGAATTTCAGCAGAGGATGCTTTAGGGTTTGTCACCATTCCTAATGGGCCAGAGTCGAGAATAATTACTCTACTCATGGGAATAATGGCCGATTAGAAAGGCGGTCTTCATCTAAAGCTTTACGGAGATATTCAGCGGTTTCTGTTTGTTCTTGTTCATCTCCCTCCTCAATCCATGAATTGATTAATTCAATTGCACCTTTATTTCTTTGTATCCGTTCCTCCAGCGACAGTTTAGTAATGTCTATTTTCTCAGATGTCTGGGGAGGCTCGGACAATATGGGCGTTACTGTCACCGTTTCCATAAATAAGCGCATCATCTGAAGTAAATTCGGCCAATATTCTCTGGGAGTTTGCTGAATTACGCGGAGAAATGCCGCGATGGGCTGGCTTAAGGGGCGATCGCTTTCTTTGTCTTCAACCATAGGAGTTTCGGGCGCGGACTTTACTGTCCCTTGGCTTTCACTGCTTAAAACTTGCTCAGGCATAATCACTTTTCTCCTTTCTCAGATTTATATCAAGTTCGATCGACTTACGAAAAGGGGAGCGGGGCGGGTCGATCAATATCCTGGATGTGAATTAGAGATGCAGGGGTGAACCCCTACTCATATTATAAACAAAGGGCGGGCATTTGCCCGCCCCACTTTTTACTTGCTCAGCACACCATCGGGAATCCCCAAAATATCCTCAATGCGAGGCATATCTTCCAAAGCAATCACTCGTCCTTCATCCTCAAAACCAGCAATTTGATCGAAATTCAAATAGCGATACAAATCACCAGCAAAAGGATCGATTCTCTTTGACACAATGTCATTGTATTCTTGGACTGTAGGAATGCGACCTAACAGCGAACAAACGGCCGCCAATTCCGCCGAACCGAGATAAACTTGTGCATCTTTGCCCATGCGGTTGTTAAAGTTACGAGTAGAAGTTGAAAAAACCGTTGTCGCATCTTTAACCCGCGCTTGATTGCCCATACAAAGACTGCATCCGGGCATTTCTGTACGCGCTCCAGCGGCTCCAAAAATGCTGTAATAACCTTCTTCTTTGAGTTGCTGTTCGTCCATGCGAGTTGGCGGACAAATCCACAGGCGAGTTTTCACTTCCCCTGCACCTTCCAACACCTTCGCTGTGGCGCGGTAGTGACCGATATTTGTCATGCAGGAACCGACAAATACTTCGTCAACCCGATCGCCCGCAACCTCACTCAACAACTTAACATTATCCGGGTCATTGGGAGCAGCCACAATTGGCTCTTTAATCTCGTTCAGATCGATTTCGATGATTTCAACGTATTCCGCATCAGCATCCGCCTCCATCAGCACCGGATTTGCCAGCCATGCCTCCATCTTAGCCACCCGGCGCATCATCGTCCGCGCATCTTGATAGCCCCGCGCCACCATGTTTTTCAGCAGCGCGACATTGGAACGAATGTACTCAGAAACAGTCTCCACGCTCAATTTAATCGTGCATCCAGCGCAAGAACGCTCTGCAGTCGCATCGGTCAATTCAAAAGCCTGCTCAACCTTCAAATCGGGCAAACCTTCAATCTCCATAATCCGCCCAGAAAAGATGTTTTTCTTGTTCTGTTTCGCGACGGTTAGCAAACCTTTTTGAATTGCTACATAGGGAATGGCATTCACAACATCCCGCAGCGTTACTCCCGGCTGCAATTCACCTTTAAACCGCACTAAAACTGATTCCGGCATATCCAAAGGCATGACGCCCAATGCCGCAGCAAATGCCACCAATCCCGAACCCGCAGGAAAGGAAATTCCCAAAGGAAAACGAGTGTGAGAATCGCCGCCCGTTCCCACTGTATCTGGCAATAACATCCGGTTCAGCCAAGAGTGAATAATGCCGTCTCCGGGGCGCAAAGCTATGCCGGCGCGCTCTGCCATGAAATCGGGCAATTCATGGTGAGTTTTGACATCAACTGGTTTTGGATAAGCGGCGGTGTGGCAGAAACTTTGAATAACCAAATCGGCGCTAAATCCCAAACAAGCAAGTTCTTTCAATTCGTCGCGAGTCATTGGCCCTGTGGTATCTTGCGAGCCGACTGTTGTCATGACTGGTTCGCAAGATGTACCGGGGCGAACGCCGGACAAACCGCAAGCTTTGCCTACCATTTTTTGGGCTAAAGTAAAGCCTTTTCCCGTATCTACTGGAATTGTAGGACGGGTAAAAATAGTGCTAGGTTCTAGTCCTAAAGCTGCGCGGGTTTTGTCGGTTAAAGTTCGTCCAATTAATAGGGGAATTCGGCCGCCGGCGCGAACTTCGTCTAGAATTGTGTCAGGTTTGAGGGTGAATGTGGAGATAATTTCTCCGGCTTCGTTGGTGATTTCGCCTTTGTATGGATGGATGGTAATTACCATTCCTGTTTCCATTTGGGAGACATCACATTCGATCGGCAATGCGCCGGAATCTTCAGCGGTATTGAAGAAGATCGGGGCGATCGCACCTCCTAAAATATAACCGCCACTGCGCTTGTTGGGCACAAACGGAATATCATTGCCAATGTGCCAGAGCACGGAATTAATCGCCGATTTCCGCGACGAACCAGTACCGACAACATCACCAACATAGGCTACGGGATGACCTTTTTGCTTCAATTCTGCAATGGTTTGCAAAGCCCCAGGCATCTTACTTTCGAGCATCGCCAAAGCGTGTAGGGGAATGTCCGGCCGCGTGGTAGCATGAGGTGCAGGCGACAAGTCGTCAGTATTGGTTTCTCCAGGAACTTTGAAGACTGTAACGGTAATCGCTTCTGGCAATACAGGACGGCCTGTAAACCATTCGGCATCCGCCCAAGAATCGACTACCTGCTTGGCGTAGGGATTTGTATCAGACAAAGCTATAACGTCGTGGAAAGCGTCGAATACTAACAACGTTTTGCTCAGTGCCCGGGCGGCGGTGGCGGGAATGGCGATTTCGGCAGTGGGGTTGAGCAAATCGATTAAAGATTGGACGTTGTAACCGCCCATCATTGTCCCCAGCAGGTAAACTGCCCATTTGGGAGCAATTAGGGGGCTGTGGATTTCGCCTTTAGCAATGCCAGTTAAAAAACCAGCTTTGACGTAGGCGGCGCTGTCTACGCCTGGGGGGACGCGATCGCGCAATAATTCTATTAAGGTTTCTTCTTCTCCTGCCGGCGGATTTTTCAGCAGTTCGCACAGTTCCGACGTTTGCTGGGCGTCTAGCGGCAGCGGTGGAATTCCCTCATGGGCACGTTCGGCCGCGGTACGGCGGTAAGATTCAAGCATTTCTCCTCTCTCCTCGGATAGTATTCGGTGGTTGGCAAGTAGGTGGCTTTACTTTTTAGATTAGGAGCTTCCGCTGCACATTGGGTAAAGTACCTCGCCATACATCAAAACTTAACGCAACTTTAAAAACAGTAGATTTTCATACCAAAGACAGATGTGGTCTTTAACGAGAGAGCAGCGTATCAAACTTCAGTCGAGCAGTTTAGGGCCTTCAGTTGCATAGTTCTGGTTAAGATTAATGTGTTGTGGGCTACTGTAGATCCTCCTCTGCATCTGAAATCGTCATTTACCAATAGTCTGGACTGTTTGTAGTTCGTAGTGTGAAACCCTTGATTTTCCGTTGGTAGCTCCATTGGCGAATCGCCTTGAAACTTTTATTCTACGAATGCTAATTAAAAACAGTCCGCAGTATTGATTGACCACAAGTTTAAAAAAGTTGTCCTGCTAATGGATCGATTAAACAATGGAAAGTTTTATCCCTGAAAAGTCTGAAGACTGTCACGGCTGGGCCTCCAAGCCAGACTTGTACAAAGAGCTGCAAGGAGCCAAAGAATTACTGCTGACGATCGCCAACTCGATGCCAATACCCCTGATCGTGAGCAGTCTGGGGGACGGCACAATTATTTATAGTAACGATTTATGTCGTCAGGCTTTCGGGTTCACAGGATTTAAGTCGATCGACCGCCAAAAAGCCGAAACGCTCTACCACAAACCAGCAGAGCGCCAGGAATTGCTGTTGCGGCTCGCCCGCAACGGACACGTCCGCGAGACAGAAATCCGGTTTAAAAAAGCTGACGGCACGCTGTTTTGGGCAAGTGTATCGATGCGGTATCTGACATTGGTGTCGGGGAAAGCTGTTCTGTCGGTGTTCACCGACATTACGGATCGGAAGCGAGCGGCCGCCAAGGAGCAGGAATTGCTCACGTCAATCCACTCGCGAGCCCGCCAGCAAGCGGCCGTCGCTTACTTGGGGCAGCAGGCCCTGGCCGAAACTGATTTGTCCGCACTGATGGACAAAGCTGCGGTTTTAATTGCTCAAACCCTGGACGTTGATTATTGCCAGGTGTTAGAACTGTTGCCCTCTGGTCATGCTTTTATGCTGCGAGCGGGGGTTGGCTGGCAGCCGGGCCTCGTCGGCAGCGCTACTGTTGCCGCTTCTGCTCGATCCCAAGCAGGTTACACATTGCTAGTGGGCGAACCGACGATCGTCGAAGATTTGCGGGTGGAAACGCGCTTTAGCGAGTTGCCGCTACTGCACAACCACCGGGCTGTCAGCGGCGTTACTGTGATCATTCCCGGCAATCGGGGACTGGGGAGGAACTGGGGACAAGTAGAACCAGCGGACAGTTCATCCTCGCAGGCCTGGGGCATTTTGGGGGTTCATACCAGCCAAGGGCGGGTTTTCAGTCAAGATGACGTTTATTTTGTAGAAGCGATCGCCAACGTGTTAGCTGCGGCGATCGAGCGGATTATATCGCAAGAGCGCTTACAAATGATGGAACGGGCGATCGAAAGTTGCAGCAACGGCATTGCAATCACCGACGCAACCGTTGCAGATAATCCGATTATTTATGTCAATCCCAGTTTTGAGCGGATTACGGGTTATAGCAGAGACGAGTTAATGGGCAAAAATTGCCGATTTTTGCAAGGCACAGACACTGACAGCCCCGCTGCCAAAGAATTGCGAATTGCGATTGAAGAAGGCAGAGAAGCTCAAGTTATATTACGCAACTTTCGGAAAGACGGCACGCCTTTTTGGCACGAATTGTCGATCGCTCCGGTTTACAACTCGCGGCGACACTTAACCCACTTTATTGGAGTACAAACAGACATTACCGACCGCCAGCGTTCGGAAGAAGAGTTATTTTTAAAATCTCAAGCTTTAGCAGCTTTTAGCGCTAATCTCAAACACTTGCACCGGATTACAACTTATCATTATCAAAACTTTGAAGAACTGGTTGACGATTATCTAACAGCCGGCTGTTTGATGTTTGGACTTTCTATGGGCATCATGGCTGAAGTTGACAGCGAAACTTTTATTGTCCAGGCAGCGAAAACTGATTTAGGATACTTCGTGCGAGGCTTAGAATTGAACCTCAGCGATACTTACTGCGCCGCAGTAATTAAGCTCAACAAAACAGTTGCGTATTCTCATATAGGAGCAAATATTGAGATGCGCGAACATCCTGCTTATCTAAGCTGCAAATCAGAATCTTACATCGGAACGCCGATATTTGTCAACAATAAAACTTACGGTACGTTAAGTTTTAGTTCGCCAGAAATAAAGAAAAGAAAGTTCAAGTACGAGGAAATAGAAATTATAGAATTGATGGCTCAAAGTATTGGGAAAATTCTGGCGGTTCACCAAATGGAAATCGAACGCCAGCAAGCTGAAAAAGAGCGATGCGAGTTGATAGTATCTCTCAAAGAAAGTGAAGAACGCTATCGCCGTTTAGTAGAACTATCTCCCGAAGCGATCGCCGTTCACAGTCAAGGGAAAATCGCCTACATCAATGCTGCCGGCGCGAAACTCCTCGGTGCGAGTTCTCCCGAAGCGCTGATTGGCTTTCCCATATTGCATTTCGTCCATCCAAACTATGTGGAAATAGCCACAGAGCGCATTCGGCTAGTCGAGACAGAAAATCAGCCACTCGACCTTGCCGAACAAAAACTAATGCGGCTCGACGGACAAATAATAGACGTTGAAATGGCCGGTATCCCCGCTATTTATCAAGGCTCGACGGCCGGCCAGATTATTATCCGAGATGTCACCGAGCGCAAGCGAGTAGAACGGGAACTGCTGCACGGCGCTTTTCACGATGCGCTGACGGGTTTGCCCAACCGGGTTTTGTTCATCGACAGGCTAGGACAAGCCATCCGCAGATCCAATCAGTCCCCCGATTACAAATTTGGTTTACTTTTCCTAGATTTAGACCGCTTCAAAGTAGTTAATGATTCTTTAGGACACGTTTTAGGAGACAAACTGCTAATCGCCCTCGCCCAGCGACTGCAAACCTGCGTCCGGGTTTCGGATACCGTCGCCAGACTGGGGGGAGACGAATTCACGATCCTGCTAGACCACATTCAGAGCCTCAGCGACGCCACCCTCGCAGCTAAAAAGATACAAAAAGAACTGACGAAGCCGTTTCATCTCGAAGGGCACGAAGTATTTACCACCGCTAGCATTGGCATTGTTTTCAGTCGAGGCGAAGCCACCCCCAGTGGCGAATTAAATTCGTACACTCACCCGGAAGAATTCCTACGCGATGCTGACATCGCTATGTACCGCGCTAAAGCTTTGGGTAAGGCCCGCCACGAAGTGTTTAATTTGGCGATGCACGACCAAACTATGTCGCTGTTGCAGTTAGAAACTGACCTGCGGTTGGCTATTTTGGGCAAGGAGGAATTAGGAGAGAGCAAGAATCAATGTTCGCACTTTATTGTGCACTACCAACCGATTGTTTCGATCGCCAGCGGTGCGCTCGAAGGTTTTGAGGCCTTGGTGCGCTGGCACCACCCGGTTCGGGGTCTAGTTCCGCCGTCTACTTTTATCCCTGTAGCTGAAGAAACAGGTTTGATCGTGCCTCTGGGAGCCTGGGTGTTGCGGGAAGCTTGTCAGCAATTGCGGATTTGGCAAGAAATGTTAACCGAGCAACAGGGAAGAAGTCCAATGGAAGTCGGAACAAGGCCCTTTGACTCGCTTCGGCTGCACTCAGGGCAAGTCGCTCAGCGTAACCAGAAGGAAGAAGGCGCTTCGACTTCGCTCAGGGTAACAACAGAGGAGAGGGCAACGGGCAATTTAGGGGATTTAACTGATGTAACAGATACAGGGCATGAGGAACACGGAACTTTTACTGAGCGTAGCCCCAGTATTGGTCACAGGGAAGAAAGAATCGGTAAAAAATTACCAATTCCCAGTTACCAATTCCCGATTACCGATTTCCACTCCTCTATTACCAATTCCCAATTCCCAATTACCAACTCTTCGGCTACGTTCAGTACAACTTCCCAGCTACCAATTGCGAATTTTAAATTACCCATTATTGATCCTTCGCAATTAACAATGAGCGTCAATCTCTCTCCTAAACAGTTAGGTATGCCGAATTTAATCGAGGAAATCGATGAAATTTTAGCAGAAACTGGCTGCGATCCGAGCTGTTTAAAATTGGAGATTACTGAAAGTGCGATCGTAGAAAATGTGAAAAAAGCCAATATTGTGCTAGCCGAATTAAAAGGTAGGAATATTCGATTGTCGATAGACGATTTCGGTACTGGCTATTCGTCTTTAAGTTACTTGCACCGTTTTCCGCTGGATACACTGAAGATCGATCGATCTTTTGTGAGCCGCTTGGGGGCTGTCGAAAATGGTGACGACGGGGGTCAGCCTTTGCAGATTGTGCGGGCGATCGTAACTTTGGCTCACAATTTGGGATTGAATGCGATCGCCGAAGGTGTAGAGACAGGCGAACAGTTAGCACAGCTTCGAGAATTAGACTGCGAATTAGCTCAGGGATATTGGTTTTCTAAACCTTTGGACAGTTCTGCCGTGACCGAAATCCTGATAAATCTCGGTAATATAGAAATTAGGGACTGATTGAGCTACAGATTGGTAAATAGTGCCTCACCCTGTGAAGACATTTTTGCTACAAACTCCTAATCTCAAAACTGATGCACCAGGGAATAAATGGTGCATCAAAATTAGATTTTAGGTGATGATATCAAATCTGTTAGGATCGGAATTATTCATCTGCGTGAATCCGCGTCCATCCATTGTCATCTGCGGTTAATACATTCTCTTTTTTTAACCGCAGATGAGGGCAGATTAACAGATATTCACGCAGATAAATGAGTTCAATTCCGGTTGTACCGTCCGTGATTGTTGAGTATTGATATCGTTTCCGGTTGCATCGGAATGATTTAACCGCAGAGGGCGCAGAGAACGCAGAGGGAGAGAATACAGAGAGGAATAATTCCGATGCTACCGGATTTGATATGACTGGATTTTATTGCAGAAGGAAGCAGGAAGAAGCAATATAATCAATCGTTTCAGCCATTAACAACGTCCTAACTGTCTTGGCGGTTGCTATATCAGGACGATGCTACCGGATTTGATATGGTTGAAAATTACCAAACTGACCACGAATTTCTTCATGTGGTACCCGCCACGTGGTTTATCCGTGGAATCAATCCAACATCGGAAATCGAAAATCCTCAAGAAAGAGCATTTATCTCGCGCAAGTCAATCCAAAATCTAAAATCTAAAATCTAAAATCGAATGACGCACAGTAACGCTTTCGCAATTGCCAATTACAACTTACCAATTCCCTATTAACAATTAGCTTTGAGGGGAATCTCGATCGCCAATTCTGTACCCTGGCCCGGCGAAGAAGTGCATTTCAGCGACCCGTTGTGTCTGTCTGTAACAATTTGATAGCTAATTGACAAGCCCATCCCGGTGCCTTTACCCACAGGTTTAGTAGTAAAAAACGGGTCAAAAAGCCGAGTGCCGACAGTCTCCGGTATTCCCGGCCCGTTGTCAGCAATCCGAATGATTACTTTGCCGGCTGGCGATAGTTCAGTGCGGATGCGGATGTTGCTGGGCTTTTGCCGCTTTTCCTCAGCAGAACGGCGCATATCCCGTTCTTCTAAAGCATCCAAAGCATTGCTCAAGATGTTCATAAATACTTGATTTAATTGTCCGGCATAACATTCTACCAAGGGCAGTTGAGCGTATTCTTTAATTACCTGAATTTCTGGATGGTTGTGTTTAGCTTTGAGCCGGTGCTGCAAAATCATCAGGGTGCTATCTATGCCCTCGTGGATGTTGACGGCTTTCATTTCCGCTTCGTCCATGCGGGAAAATGTGCGGAGAGAAGCAACAATTTGTTGAATTCTGTCTGCACCGACTTTCATTGAAGAAAGCAACTTTGGCAAGTCTTTCATCAGAAAGTCGAGTTCAATATTGTCTACTTCTTCTTGAATTTCCGGGACGGGATCGGGATAGTGGTTTTGGTAAAGTTCGATCAGGTGTAGCAAGTCTTGGGTATAGTCGTTGGCGTGACTGAGATTGCCGTAAATAAAGTTAACTGGGTTGTTTATTTCGTGGGCGACTCCTGCCACAAGTTGACCGAGACTCGACATTTTTTCATTTTGAATTAACTGCGATTGAGTGCTGGTTAATTTCTTCAATGTTTTTTCTAATTCGAGAGCTTTATTCCGAGTTTGGGCGTAAAGATCGGCTTGGTTGAGGGCGATCGCCAATTGAACTGTAACCGCTTGCAATAATTCTACTTCGTCGTCACTCCAGAGTCGCACAGCAGCGGAGTGGGCGCAGGTAACAACGCTCACTACTCCCGAAAGTGCCTGCATGGGAATTGCCAAGACAGATTGGTAGCCCAGAGAGTTAAGAGAGCTTCTCCAAATAGGGTCTGCGATCGCTCCGACATCATCGATTTGCAGCGTTTCTAGACGCAACATCTGTTCTCCTATAGTTCCGAAATCAGAAGCTTTATAGCAACCTATTAAATCTGGAAGTTCTCTTGTGCGAGATTCTTGAATAATTTCCCAGTATGGTTCGTCTCCGTCGCAACGATACCAGCTAAAGTTGCAACGATCGATCTGCATGAAAGCCCGAATTTCTTGGACGGCGACAGCAATAATGCTGTCGAAATCGAGGGAATTGCGGATTTGAGTAGTGAGGTTGTTGAGCAGTTTTTCTCGCTCGGCTTGCTGTCTGAGTCTGGCTGACGATTGCCTTAAGGCAATTTCTCCCCGCTTGCGATCGGTAATGTCTTCGGTGACAGCTAATAGATATTGCGGTTTGCCATCAGCATCGAGTATTGCTGTTTTCTTGCTATGAAATATCCGCGTTTCTCCTTGGCTAGTTTCAATTTCTTCTTCGGCGATTTCTAAAATTTGCCCGCTATCGATCACTTCCCGGTCTTTGGCGGTGAAAAAATCAGCTTGTTCTGTTGGGAAAAAGTCGTAATCATTTTTGCCGATTACTTCTGCTGCACTGAAACCGAGTAACTGTTCAGCTACTGGGTTCCACAGAACAAACCGCAGTTCTTGGGCATCCTTGGCAACCACTCCTACGGGTATGGTTTTGAGCACTGACTCCATAAAATTTTGAGCGTGTTGCAGTTCTGCTTCTGCCTGTTTGCGATCGCTAATATCTCGGACGTTGGCAATGATGCTGAGATTGCCGTTGAGATTAATTTTGGACAGGGCAATTTCTGCATCAAAAGTTGAACCGTCCTTGGGACGCCTCGCTTTCCATTCCACGCGACCAGTTTCGCCTGCTAATACTCTTTCCCAAAGTTCTTCCATTTGTTCAATGGGATTGTCGGCGCTTGAATAGTCATTTTTAATTGATAATTTTTTTGCTTGTTCGGGGCTCACTCCGTACATTTCTAACATTCGATTATTGACATCGAGAATGTTTCCTTCTAAATCGTGAATGAAGATAGCATCGTAGACATTGTTAAATATGGTTCGCAGGTTTTGCTCGGAAACTTGCAGCGCTGCTTCTGCAAGTTTTCGATCGCCAATTTCTTGTTCTAATTGGGTGACTGCTTGGGAAAGTTCGGCCGTGCGATCGCTCACTCTGTCTTCTAACTCGACTGCTGCTTGCCGCAGGGCTGCTTCGGCGGCTTTGCGATCGGTAATGTCGATCACCGTACCGAACATTTTTACCACCTTGCCGTTGACATCGGTTTCGGCTTGACCCACGGCGTTCACGTGTCGCAAGATGCTGTCGGGACGGTAAAGGCGAAAGTCAAAATCAAAGGGGATGCCCGCTTCGAGTCCCCGCTGCACTTGAGTTTGCCACAATGCCAAATCTTCTGGATGAATCTGAGCGACCTGTTCGGCTAGGTTGGGCGCGATGGGGGCTGGTTCGAGTCCGAAGATGCGGAAAAGTTCTTCCGACCAAGTGATGGTTCCGGTGGCTGCGTCGAGTTCCCAATTTCCGACGTGGGCGAGTCTCTGGGCTTCTTGTAGCTGTCGCTGGCTGTTGCGGATGGCGGTTTCGGCAACTTTGCGATCGGTAATGTCGAACAATACGCCGCAAAATACGATTTCGCCGTTCTCGCTGCGGGTGGGCATGGAGTCGCCCTGCCACCAGCGAATCTCGCCGTCGGGCTTGACTAACTGCCCTTCGTAGTGCCACAGGGAGAGGTTTTCTATGGCCTGGTTCACCGAAGCGATGTAGCCTTCCAAGTCTTCGGGATGGACGCGGGAAATGAATGTATTGATGTCTTGCATCATTTCTGCTGCGGTAACGCCACTGATATCGAAGATGCGATCGCTCATGTAGTCAATGCGCCAAATTCCGTCACGGTTGCAAAACTGGAACAGAGCTCCGGGCATGGTGGCTGCGATCGTCCGAAACTTGGTTTCGCTGGCACTGAGTGCGGCAAAAGTCTGTCGCAGTTCGGCTGTGCGCGCTTCTACTCTGCGCTCTAGTTCTGCGTTGGCGTGTTGTAAGGCTGCTTCTGCTCGCTTGCGATCGGTAATGTCGGCGGCTGTACCTGTGGTGCAGAGGAAGTTTCCGGTTTCGTCGTACAGGGCGATCGCGTTAAACATCAAATGTTTCATGCTGCCGTCTTTGGCGATTTGGGTGGTTTCGTACTGGAAAATTGATTCTCCGGCAAACAGGCGGGCGAAAACTTCTAAATCTTTCTGGCATTGTTCTGGTGTCACAAAGTCGGAGAAGGGCCTACCGATCATTTCTTCTGGTTCGTAACCGTAGATGTACTTAACTGCTGGGTTGACGAAGGTGTAGCGTCCTGAAGCATCTACCGACCAAATCATGTCTTGGGAGGTTTCTACCAGGCTGCGGTATTTGCTTTCGCTGGCTTTGACGGCTTCTTCTGCTTGTTTGCGTTCCGTCATGTCGCGGGAGACGCCGACAGTCATGACGATTTGGCCGTCTGCGTTGCGGATCGGTGTTTTGACGGTGCTGAACAGCCGCACTTCTGAGTCGTAGCGCGTCACTGGTTCTTCGGAAATTTGCAGAGTCTGTCCGGTTTCAAATACGAAGGCGTCATCTCTGACGTACTGGAGGGTATTGTCGGGATCGGCGAAAGGTGCGTCTAGGATGTCTTGAAGTTCCTCTTGAGTCATGCCGTAATAGTCGCGGAATGCTTGATTTGCCCAAACAATTTTGGATTTGGGGCCTTTGACTAATACCATATCGGCGATCGAATCGAGAATTTGGTGATATTTTTGCTCGCTGTCGCGGAGTTTCTGCTGTGCTGCTTCGATTTGTGCTATTTGCCTCTGAGTTTGTAAGTGCAGTTCGGCTTGGTGGATGGCAACTGCTAAATGATCGCCTACTTGTCTGGCAAATTCGATTTCGTCTTCTTGCCAATCGCGGGGATTGCCGCAGGAGTGAATGCACAGCAATCCCCACAAATGTTTCCCTTGCAGCAGGGGTACGACTAAGTTGGCTCGAATTTGAAATCGCTTGAGGATTTTGAGGTGACAAGGGCTCAACCGGGCTTTGTAGATGTCCGTGACAGCTTGAACGTAACCTTTGGCATACTTGGCGGCAAATTGTTCGCCGAAACAGTAGTCGCGGACTCTTGCTCCCAAAGATGGGCTGTATTGGGGCAGTACGTCTTCGGACACTACTTCGCCCTCATTCCATTCGGATTCGGGAAAGAATCGGTAGACGGCGACTCGATCGGCATTTAGGAGTTGCCGAACTTCGGTGGCTGTGATTTTGAATATTGTTTCTAAGTCTAGGGATTCACGAATTTTGCCAATCACTCCCATCAGCGCTTGCAGCTTTTTGAACCAGGTTTGAGACTGCGTTTCTCTTTCTAGGTGAGCTAGTTTCTCGCGCAGGTTGCAAACTTCGTAATACAGGTATTCATGAAACATAATGCTTTTTCTTTAGTTATTTTGCGGTTTGGTATCGAGGTTGATGGCATCTCAATAGCGCTCTGCAAGTTGAGTCTGGTAAGTCAAAAAGGCAAAGAACCTATTCTCCTCCTTCTGCTAGCACTTAGCAGCTACTCACACTGCATTTCCGTATTTTTTCGAGATTTGGAGGTCTATCGACCATCTTAGCTCCCGTATATTTACTGAAAAAGTGGCATAATTTGCTACTTCATTAAGTATCAATTATTGAGAATAATGCTAACAAAACTTACACATAAACCCGGTTTATTAACGTAATCAAGTCAGGGAATCTCCGAAAGTGGAAACAAGAAACCCGGTTCCATTTCGCGATCGGGAGGAGCGTCTCTGACTAATTTTGACATTTTTTTTGCTCGCCTTCGGTTTCTATTGTCACCTTTTTATTATTACCGCAAACTCGATTAATGGTTTCCTTGTTTTGGCGATTGAATATCCTGTTGGGAACACGTCTTTTAAAATTTGTTTGAATTTCGGCGATCGCCTTTTCTAGAGTTTTAAGTAATGCTCGATTTATAGCAATCCTAAATGATTATACTCGTTACCAGGAAGAGCGTGGTAACGCAGATCCGGAGGAAGAGCCTCCATAGTCTGGGCCGAGGCAGAGCCTCGCTTACATCGGTTCCCAGGCAGAGCTTGGGAACCAGTTAAAAAATGGCAGATTTTTGCTTGAATTTCTACAGAAACTGTGAGGGTATTGTCGCGCAAACCAAGTTCAACTGCTTTTGCCAGTTTTTTGCGTTGTCAGCAAGTTTTTGATAGTAAATTTTATACCAATTATCCAAAATCTTGCAACAGTTATGAGTTTTTGGTGTGTTTCCTGAAACACTGTAAGCTGTTCTCCATTTAAATTGTGTGTCAAAAATAACTCAAATTATTGTGGGATGGGCACGCGAGCCCGTCCCGAATATGCAATTTAAACGCGCAACAGCTTATGCACCGGTGCGGATCTGTGAGAGAGTCGCTTTTTTTGATAACTTTTCTAGGGCGACGCACCCGGAGCGCTACTGTTGCATGATTTTTGATAATTAGTATTATATTTATCAATCGGTTCCTTGCTGCCATTTTGTAGCTGGTGCAATACAGCCTAACAAAGATGATCGATAATATTTATCAAAGGACTGTTGAAATCCGAGAACCCAACTTCCGACAGAGCGATCGCACTATCATACTCAGTATAAGTTATTATATTGAAGCGACGAGCAGGCTGCTTTTCTCAACGAACTCCTACAAGCTTAAGAAGCCGTTTTCAGTATAGCCCTGGCTTCCTCAATATTTTGGGCAACCAATTTCCCCGACTCGATAAAGGCTGCTCTTTCGGTATCGCTGAGTTCGAGTTCCACTATTTGTTCAACTCCCTGATATCCCAAGCGGCAGGGCACTCCTAAAAAGATATCTTGCACGCCGTATTCGCCGTGCAAATAAACGCAGCAAGGCAAGAGTCGCGACTGATTAAATAAAATAGATTCTACCATCAAACAGACAGAAGATGCGGGTGCAAAATAAGCACTACCAGTCTTCATCAATTTTACAATTTCTGCGCCGCCGTGGCGAGTCCGCTGTACGAGTCGATCAATAGTCGCAGCATCCATAAGTTGATTGATGGGAATACCGTTGACAGTGGAATAGCGGGGCAAAGGAACCATCAAATCGCCATGAGAACCGATGACAGTTGCATTGACTTGAGCATTTGAAACGCCCAATTCCATTGCAATAAAAGTTTGAAAGCGGGCGGAGTCGAGAACTCCCCCCATCCCCATGACTCGGTGTTTGGGCAAATCTGCCGCTTCCCAAGCTAAATAAGTCATGATATCTAGGGGATTTGTGACTGTGATTAAGATTGCTTCGGGAGAATGCTCGATCGCTTGTTTTGTGGCTTCGGTGACAATTCGAGCATTGATTTTAATTAAATCTTCGCGATTGATACCGGGTTTGCGCGGCACTCCGGCTGCAATTACTATGATATTTGAGTTGGCCGTATCTGTATAATCATTTGTACCGACAATTTGGCGATCGTGACGTTCCACTCCCCTAGCTTCCATCAAATCCAAAGCAACGCCCTGTGGCCAACCCTCCACAATATCTAACAATACTACATCTGCCAGATTTTTCTCAGCAATTCGCTGGGCTAAGGTACTGCCGACTTTGCCTGCACCAATAATTGATACGCGGTTTGATGGAGAATTCATTGGGTTTTAGGTTTTAGATTTTAGATTTTAGATTTTAGCAATCAGCTTAATTGGGGAAAGGTGCGCGGTGTGCACCCTTCGCTACATTAAGAACAGTGTGTTTAGTTTTGGTGAGTTACTGAAAATCTTCGAGTTGGTCTACCCGCAGCCAAATATTCGGGGTGGGAACTTTGCCAAATTTGACGAAGGCATAGTCGCCGCGAACATCCATCACTTCGCCCTTTGTTTCAAATATATAGGAGGAAAAGCGCTGGTCGCTGGCTTTGGCTTCTAGACTGTTTTCCAATTTTTCGCGTACAGCGCGAACTATGCTGCCTTTCTTGATTGCCATAACTTGCTTGGTTTAGTTTAAAAAACTATACAAATTTTAATCTAGATTTGGCTGCAAAGTCACTCGGCGATTGAAATCGCTACTAAACAAACGAAGTCACTCCAAGCTGACTAAGGAATAAAGGAGTGCGATTCGTGGGGTATATCTAAAATCTAAAATCTCAAGCCTAAAATCCCTTGACTGCTTCCTATGTCTGACAAAGGGGGCAAAAATGAGTCGATCGCCCTGCTAATTTTATACGTTGGATGGTTGTGGAGCAAGTGCGGCAGGGTTGGCCGGCGCGATTGTACACCCAAGCGACGCCGCCGTAGTTGCCGTTGACACCTTGGACGTTGAGAAAATTGCTAAAAGTGGTGCCACCGGATGCGATCGCCTTCTGTAAAACTTGAATAATAGCTGTATGGATGCGCCCAATTTGCTCTGCTGTCAAATCCGCGCACAGAGTTGTGGGCATCACTCCCGACAAAAACAAAGTTTCGTCTGCGTAAATATTGCCCAAACCAGCTATCAGTGACTGGTCTAGCAAAGCTGTTTTAATGGGTCGCGCCCGCCGGTGCAGCTTGCGGGTCAAATATTCTGTTGTAAATTCCTCTGAAAACGGTTCGGGGCCTAAGAGTTTCAGACCGATGACAGTGCTCGAAACCTCGGTTTCTGCGGGCACGTACCACATTTGCCCGAAGGTGCGCTGGTCTACAAAGCGCAATTCTTGGTTTCCCTCAAAAAACAGCCGGACTCGCGCGTGTTTTTGCAGGGGCTCGGATCTGTTCACCCACAGCAGTTGTCCTGTCATCCGCAGGTGAACGCCCAGCCAGCCGGCTTTTGAAGGAGGGAAGAAGGCGGGCGCGGGGAGGGCGGGCACGGGGGCACCGCCCCTACATTGAGATAGTTCTGCCAGTAGATATTTGCCGCGTCTGTACCAGCGGGCGATCGACTTTCCTTTGACTTTTGTCAAAAAATCGGTCGCAGAGATTGAGCGGGCGATCGTGCTGTTTAACAACACGTCCCCGTCCAAAATTTCTCGATCGAGGGTTGCTTGATTCAATCCCCGGCAAATAGTTTCAACTTCTGGCAGTTCTGGCACAATTAGCGTTGTTCTGTTCCTTGATTTGGCGAACCTTCGACGCTGCCGGTCACTTCGGCACCGGGTTTGCTGTCGGTCGAAGTTTTCGGCTGCTGGGGGGCTCCTCCGCTGCCGGTTTTCCGGGTTTTCTCGTCCAGCGTGGTTTGTTTGCCGCCGGAAGCTACTGGAGTCCCTGTTTTCGCTTTTGCTTTGGGTGCTGACACTTCCACTAATTCGCTTTGGGCGAAGTTGTTGGTGTTGACGCCTGCATAATTTACGCTGTTAAAGCGAACGATAACTGGGTATTTAATGCCGCTTTGGTCTACCGTAGCAACGGTGCCCACTTCTTGATACCAGAAGGATTCTTTGCGGAGAATCCGAACTGTAGAACCGCGTTGAACCATGAGCTTTGTTTCCTTTGCGATGAATAAACGGATAAAGCCATTTTTTTTACTCTAGTCGATCGCGCGACGCATTTGAAGTCTGCAAGGAAATTTTTACCTGTCGCGCCGTTTTTTGATCTGCTTTTTGTAAAGAAAAGTAAATACTTTGCTAGGGCGATCGCTGGGGGACAAAAATAAATAAACAGACATTATCCGTTAAATACAAGCTGTGCGATCGGATCTATAAAAAACTTTACAAATAGGAGAGCAGGCCGGAGCGCCTACATAGTGCATTAATAGGATTTAGGCAGAGCCGTGGCAATCCCCCAGCAGGCCGCGTAGCCCCAAGCGCTCTGGGAATTGCCACGGCTCTGCACGAGAAGGTTGCGTAAATCCTCATTCAGTCAAGTTATCCACCATCTAGTGTGTTAATGTTTGAATCCTGCATCTAATCATCTAGCGATTGATAGCACCAACTCGGACGGCGCAGGAGATTGAAGGTATCTAGGTATCGAACTCGATCGGGCGCTTCTACTGTAGCAATCGCTTCATGCAATAAGCCTTGAGGGTTATCTACGTCCCACAAAGGATGAACGATAATAACGCTTTTATCTCCCACTGCAAAACCCGGTAAAGCGCCGAACTGTTCCCCGGAACAACTAAACGAAGCACAAAATATATCGCGCAAAGCAGTTGCATTCAGCAGCCAATTTTCTAAGTCAGGAGTAGAAAAATCCCCATCGAGTCCGCATTGAAAATTGCTGCTAGCCAATGCCCTCAGCAAGGAAAGTCCCAAACGCCAATCCAGCAGACCGTGATAGTTCATATTGCGGTACTGCTGCAAGCAATCGTAACAAGAAGAGTCGCATTTTTGGCGGTGTTGTGGTGACATAATTGCCTCAGCAAAGCTATTTTGAGAATTCAGAATTTTGTCTAAAAGGATGTCTTCCCAGTGATTAGCTAGCCAATAGGTGAAGCCAGAACCGTTAGCAAGGCGATCGCTAATTACAATTTCTCCTACTTTTTTATCCTCTAATTCAACCTGTCGCAAACCGCTGATGTCTAATTCTTCCGGATCGATGTCTAACTCCTGTGCTGCTACAGCACGAACCGTGAAAGCGGCTGAGTAGAAAGCAGCTTTGACAGCAGAACCGGGTGCAATAGGATCGAGGCACAATCCATCAGGTACAGTAACGGGCTTAATTCGCAGTACGCCAGTAGTTTTTGGGGCAATTATAGCGATCGCCTCTGACTCGCCCTGGGGTTTAAACCTCACCCCGTCAGGCTTATTCTGGAATCGCTCATCAATCCACTGATCGGGTAATAGTTTGTCACCGCGTCCAAATGTGGCAGTTCCTATTGCTCCCTTAAATAGCTGTCCTCTATTGTCATTGACGCGGAAAACGCGGCCGGACTTAGAGAAAGCTATCTGAGTATTCGTGTTATTTACTAAGTTAAAATCTTGAGGTTGGGCCTCGGCGACGCTGCCTGCACCTGTAATTAACGCATCGTATTCCTCTTTAGCGTCAGCTCCAGGATTGATGCTGGTACGGAAAGCTAAAGGGACAGCCCACTGAAAAACTCGAAATCCATGTTCCTCAGTTGCCTCGCATTTCGGACAGATTATATCTTCAAATATTGTATTAGAGGTTGCCGTATGTTGGCAGCGCTGACACCTCAACATCCATTTGCGATCGCTCACAGGTTCGCCCGCAGGAACTAACCCGTGTTTACCGTCTGAAATTAACGGTGCTGTAAACCCGATCGCGGTATAAATTCGCTTGTCTTTAGTTTTTTCGGAACCTGGTGCAAATTCCGCGACTGCTAAATCTAAATCTCGATCGATAGTAGAAACTTTCTGTTTTCTAGACGGTTCGTGATGGTACAAATCGCGCACTCTTGAAGGCATCCCGTACATCGGCAAAATCCCGCCCTCAGCGAGGCGTTCTGCCAATCCATCACCAGTCAATTCTAAGTTATTGGCGCACTCATTAATTTTATCAAACAACTGCTGACGTGCATAGTTTTCTAAGTTATCGCGCTCGATACCTTCAACGCCGACTAGCAGAGAATTTATTACCTCAGTTACTTCACAAGAAGTTCCCAACCAGCGCCGAACTTGTTCGCGCCGTTCTTCCGTTTCCTTCCAATTTTGAACTGTGCCAAATTCACCGTGACTGTCCGGCTTTTTTTCCACCTCCCAGCAGTTGACACCAGCAGCAATAAATGCTAGTCTCAAACATTCTTTGGTGAGGAGGCGCTGGGCCATCTCAACCTGTGACATAGCAAGAAAAGGAACCGGCGGCGGATCGCCCGTAATTTTTTCAGGATGCCGGTAATAAAACTCATCGTGCGATCGACCGCGACAGAGAGTAAGTACAATAGCAAAAGCCTGACCCCGGCGCCCTCCGCGACCCGCACGCTGCTGGTAATTAAAGCGCATCGGCGGCATATTTGCCATCACAACAGCCATTAAACTGCCAATATCAATTCCCACTTCCATTGTGGTTGTGACGCTCAAGATATCGATGGTATCTACTACTGGGATAAAATCTCTGTCTTGTTCGCCAAAATTCACGATGATGTTGCGGAAATGCCGCTGTCTTTCGGCCTGATCGTCGGTTTGCCCGGTCAACTCTTCGCAGTGCAACCGCAACGGTTGACGCTTATTTACAGCTTGGGTGGCGAAATAATTGCGATCGTACAAATCCCCGCATTTTCTATTAGATTTCGCTGGTAAATGTGCCAAACAATTAGTACAAACACCTCCGGCGCGGTGCAGGTGATGGCGCTGGCAAGACTCGCACTGCCACACGGGGTCATCGGACACAGCAACTCGTACAGATAAATACCGGGGATTAAGTTTAAAGTGGTGGTGTTGACCGTATTCGCAAATAGCAGATTTCAATGCGGGCTTCAATTCCTGTTCGGAAATTCCGCAAGCTTTTGCACACTCTTTAATATAATTCCGGAAGTTGGAGCGCGCATCACCCCAGTCTTTCCAGTCATCCAGCGGATAATCTTGAGGTTTTCTTGGATATCTGTACAATTCACCTAAAATTCGCAATACGCCATCGCAAATACTCTCAAATACTGAGCTTGAAACTCCGCATTGAATGGCTAGCTGTTCTAATTGATTTGGGAGTAAATTCAGGCGAATATAACCCAATCCAGATGCTTCAATCCCAAAGTACAGGCGACTAAAAAGTGTGTCGCAGACCTCAGATTTAACTTTTTCTCGAAGTGTGCTGTCTCGCCTTGTTTCTGCTTCAGGAGGCAAGTCTAGTTTCCACCCGGCGGTTGCAAAGTCAAATATTTTTGTCCAATGATGGTACTTTCCATCATAGGAAAATTCTTGGTAAAGAACATCGTTACCTGCAGGGTTAACGCCTAAGTTTACTAATCGCTGGATCAGGAGTCCCGGGTCTTGGGAATTCTCAATGCCTTCAAATAGTGCTCTGAGAGGAACTGTGCGGGTATTGCCTCTTTGCTGAATTTCGTTGAGTAGCTTCTGAGCATTATCTCGATCTTTCTGCAAAATTTTTACTGCTACAGGAGAAAGTTCTGGTTGCCAGGTCAAGTTAGCTGATTCAAGCTTTTCCTGTAACTCGCTGACAATATTGGGGTTGCGTTGAGCAAATAACTGGGCTTCAGGACGAGTAGGCTGACCATATTGTTGAATATCTTCTAATAAACGTAATTCGCCTACAGCCAACTGTCCGAGTTCATCAAAAAGTGCTTCTCGTACCAAGTCGTCGTAGTGCGATCGCTCAATGCCGTTGGATATTGAAGCGGCATCTTCGCGGCTGTCAGAAAACACAACTAATTTGCGGGATTCTGCATCTTCCGGTAACTGATAAAACAGTTCTTTGGAAAGTAATTGACTCACCTTAGAAAAACCTGTGCGGAACCAACGAACAGGCGATTTATTTTTTTTCTTAGGATGGCTGTAGTTAGCAGCACAGCAGGGACAAATGGAGGGTAATGCTCCAATAAATTCTTGCTTCTCTACAGAGAGCGATCGCAAGTGAAACAGATAGCCTTTCACCCACTGTTCGTCCGGGGAATCTGGATCTCCTAGAATAACACGACCGCTGCGGGTATCTAACGATGCTTTATCCCAGGAGGCTTTCTCGCCGCCTTCACCTTGTCTCGATGGCTGCTTCCAACCTTTGCAAACATCTTCATTAATATTTCTAAAAGGCCAAAACACGGCAAATTCAGAATACTTGCGGCGATCCAAAGCTATGGCTGTCTTGCGGTCGGGTATCCCTTCAATATCTGGTTCTGTAGGCAAAAGTTCCCATCCGTCTCCGTCATTATCCTGTCTTGTCAGCCTGTTTCCCCCAAGAAATACAGTTCTGCACTGTTCGCAATAAAGCAGTTCTAAAACTCGGTATTCGTCGTAAAGTATGGGAGGATTTTCGACAAATAGTTTGCCAACCAATCGATTTTTGCTGATTTCATTTTCTTCGCACCCGTGATTCGGTTTAGTGCAAGCCCACAGCCCCTCAATATTCCTGAAAAACCAGTGCAGCCGGAAAGATGGCAAAGATGTTTGGTTCGATAAACCGCGAGCCGCTAGAAGTCCTGTTACTGCGAGTTCGAGGTTTTCATCGGGTAAGTCATTGCCGAAAATCTGTTTAGCAAAATTAGCGATCGCTACGGCGCGAATTTTGCCGTCAACTTTACAAGCATTGACCATTCTAGCACCAACTTGCGCGGTTTCAGATTCCACAATTTGACGGCAAGCACTGTATGCAGCCGCTGACTGCAACGTTTCTGCATTGTTGATTTCTGGTGCTGCTGCCAAAGCGATAAACGGTTCGCTCTCCAGAAACTCTTGACCTTCAATTGGTGGAATTTGTTCTAAATGACCCGGTATAATCTGTTGGGAATTCCATTGAGAACCAAAGAATTGATTCAAAAATTCTAAGCTTTTTGGATCGTCTGGTTCTAAAGATGCACTAGAAGCAAGAACCCGCAATTTTGGATGACCGGGATGCAGCCCCAAACGTTGCAGCAAAAGTCGCAGCAAATAAGCAACTTCTGTCCCAGAAGTACCGCGATATAAGTGCAATTCGTCAACAATTAAATGAAAGACGCTGCCATCTTTGTTTAACCATTCCTTTGTTTTTTCAAAAATATCTCGTTCGAGATCGCGCATCAGCATGATACTGAGCATAGAATAGTTGGTGATTAAGATATCTGGCGGGGCATCTTTCATATCCCAGCGGCAGCGCATTTCTGCCCCATCTAAGCGCGGGAAAAAGAACCTCACATCTCGATCGCCAGTGCGATCGGCGTGTTCGCTAGCGCGATCGGCTGATAACTGCATCTGCTGCATTGCTTCCAGAAGTTCTTCTATTTTTTTTCCATTAGGTTTACGATTTTCTTTGTATTCATGCCCCGGTACGGGAGTAACGCCGTTGTACCTGCCAAAATAGACTCGATTGCCTTTTCTATTATCTTGAAACCAATCTCGCGCTGCTTGAGAATCTAAAGCGCGGCGCAGCCTGGTAAGCTGGTCTTCAACTAAAGCATTCATGGGATATAAAATCAAGGCGCGAACTGCTGCATCCCGCTGTTCGTGACTTCTCTGAGGAACCCGATAAGATTTCTTAAAGCTGCGTTTTTTATTTACTAACGGATTGCATTGGTTCTGCCATTGTTCATTTTTCCACCAATCGTTAAGGTGTTCTGGTTCGGCTTTAGGCGGCTTCCAATTTATTGATTCTTGCGCGAGGTAAGCAAACAAAGGTAACAGAAAAGATTCGGTTTTTCCCGAACCTGTACCGGCAGTTACTACAGCATTGTTACCTGCTAATGCTTGCCGTAGCATTTCGATTTGGTGCTCGTAGAGTTCGTAATTGCCTACAAGTTCGCACTCGGCAAGTTGTTTAAAGTCTTGAAGGGCAGTTTGATCTAATCCCGGTACATTTGAAATATCTAAATCATTGATGGTTTTACCTGATTTTTGATAGCTTGGCATCGGTTCAATCCATGGTTCTTGATGGAATGCACCGGGTTGGCGCAGCAGTCTTTCCCGTTCTCGTTCAATTTCGGGAAATTGAGTTCCGAAAGCGGTTTTTACATAAAGTAGAAAGTTGTCGCGAATTGTGTTAAATGCGTTAATTGGATTGTGCATAAGTTACCTCACTATGTTATATCTAAAGATTGCTGCAACAGTGTCTGCCCTAATTTAGTTGCGATCCTTTCTGCTATTTGAGGGGGAATAGCGGAGAATAAATTGAATCCCTGAATTTGCGGCCGAACACGCGGCATTTTTTCATATTTTGCTGCATAACCAGAACAAAGAGTTAAGGATCTTTCTAGAAGTCGTGGCAGCTTAGCGCTGGCGGGTACTGCCATATGGAATGTGCGTTTGTCGTAGATAAGAACATTCCGCCGCAGTGCTTTTAGAACAGCGTACCTCCCCCAATCGAGGTCTATTTCCGCACACATTCCATCTTGCCACAGATAATAAACTTTGGTGTTTCGGGATGGGTGACTGTATTCACTAAGGCGAATGGCGCCATCGGTTTCTTTTATGGATTGAAATTGTAAAGAAATCGGGTCAAAGGTTTTGCTTTGCCAGTTTAGTTCTGGTTCTTTAGACCATTCGATGGTAGCTAAGTAATCGTAAATACAAGCGGCAAAATGCAGCAAAGACCAGGCTGAAGGCGTTTCGATAAAAGGTATTTTAAGCAAATTGCCGATCGCCCTCAATTCTCCTACATCCTCCGCTTGCACGGCGACTCGCTTCGGTATCAACCCTAATTCATTGGATTGTTCTGTGACTTCCAGGTTAATGTGATGTCCCACCGACTGACAAGCCTCTGATAATTGTGCGATCGTAGCAGGCGATCGTGCTCCTGCTAAAATTGCTTGAGGAAAGCCAGCACAAGGCAACCGCACCAATACAGGGGGAGCAGCATAAACCTTACTCTTGCTGCGATCGCTAAAATTAAAGTCGCAATGACCTAGGGAATCGAGGGCGCGAATTGTTTGAAGTCTTTTATTCTTAATTCCGGTATTTTCCTCCATCACACCCGTCTCAAGATTATACAAATAATCAAAGGTTTCCTTAAAGGATAGCCAAGCAACTTCCTTTTTTGCAGAAATAACGTAGAGCAGCTTTTCGCTAGTTTCAGACACGTTCTGCCTCCTTCTGAAACTGTTTCCACAATGGTTTCAAGTTGGATCGATCTGGCGGGGAAATTATCTTGCGATCGTGCCACAATATTTCTTTCCAAGCCCGCATCTTCTTGCGGTCTTTGCACTTTGACATCGACGGTTGTGACTCTGCCAAATTGGTGCCACAAAACATTGCTTGACCGCGATGGCGACCTTTGGAAATCGCCCAAACAGGCTCCCAATCTGTAGGTAGTGATTCCGCAGGGCAGATTGCTATTTGCCCTGGTTCTTTACCTACATAGAAAATCCGCTGCTTTCCTTGTATTGGTAAAAAAGTGTTAAAGTTAAAGTCTGGGAAATCAACGCCCTGCACCCATGCACCAGAAACGCCCGCGCTCTCATTTTCCCCGGTGTGGATCTTCCCGAAGCGATCGAACTGTGGCGCGTTGCTTTGGGATGGCAAAGAATAGTTTTCTACCAATAACAGAGAACAGCGTTTGATAATATCATCTCCACTGCGTGCTTCAATTAGCAACTTCGTTTCCGCTGTATCGGCTGGCAGTTCATAAATACCTGCTGCTTCCGTGCAATCTAACAGCTTATTATTGCCAAATACTTTTATTGATTCATTGGCACCTTGCAGAACCAATTTCGGCGGGGCAAACTTAAAGAATTTATTGCCTCTTTCCAGGCGGATTCCCCCAGCTAACTCTAGCCGTACATTAGTCGGTAAAGCTAAGATTGGGTATTTTTGTTTAATCAGCTCGTCACTGCAAGCAGCCTGCGCTTTGAAAAAGTGCCACCCACTGGGCAAACCATCTATTATTTGCAATTTTTCAAAGCCTTGACAGCTCGATTCTCCCCATCTTGTCAGCAATTCCAAACACTCTTGATGAGCAGCTAAATAAAATGGCTTTTGAGTGGGCAACTGCCGCACTTCCACAATACCTGGCAATCCCTGACTGTCTCCATTAACGAATACTCGAATGGGCGATGCTGGCAGCTTAAAACACCATTTAGAGTCAGCCGATCGCACTTGCAAACCTTTCAACCAATCAAACTCACAACCAACCAGCGGTTTTCCGTCTGACTCACATATTAGAGGTGAAGACAAACCCCCACTATCTTCGTAACAGGAAAAAGCTTGAGAATTGTCTTCTAAAAATAACAGCAAATCCTCTTCAGGAAATTCGTGTTTGGTACTGCAACGCAAGCTTAGGCTAGCGCGTTTGGCAATTGAATCGAGTTTGCAGCACAATCTCAAGATTCCGTAAATCTGCGTCTTACCTGAATCTTCAGCAGTTCCATCCCAATCGCGCAATTCATCAATAATCCATTCGAGCAATGCTTGGCGAAGTTCGTCGCTGTCTCTGGTTTCTTTTAATAAGCTTAAAGTCCGTTCTCGCAGTTGTTTGCGCCCGTGCTTGACTAACAAAAGTGCGATCGCCCCCTCAGCGGGATATGAAATAGGATCTAAGTCAGCAGCGGCAAAAATAGCCGGGAGTGCGCGCCGTTCTTCCTCAGTCAGAAGAGTTTGTGCAAGCGGCAATCCAATGTGATTTCTCTTGCCAATGCTGGTGCTGTTGAAGATACCCAATTCGCCAGATTTATCTTGATTAGACCATTTTTCTAAATCTTCCCAGAGTTCCGACATCCGGTTAAATGAAGGATACTGCCCTGTGGTAGGTTCTTCGCCTAGTAATGTTCGCAAGCGCGGATAGTAAGAATGGGCGGCAAAAGTTCCTTCAATACCGGCTGCTAAGACAAAGAGCGCTAAATAAGCGATATAAGGCGGATAGTCTAATTCTCGCTGCTGCCAATTATCCCGGCTTTGTAAGGCTTTCACGCACAAACCCTGCCTTGTCACCCCAGGAGGCCCCGTTTTGATAGCTGCAATAAAATCTGACAAATCAACACCCCTTTCTTGACCAATATCCGTTATTAGTTTCTCTGTGACATACAGGTGAACGGTACTGTCCGCCATTTCCGGTTTAAAGAAATGAGATGCGATTGAATTATTCCAGGTTAAATAATCCATTTTTATGTTTTATATAATTTGACGTAAATTGGTAATTTTAAGTATTATAACTCTAGTTGCTAAGCAGGTGAGTATAGAGAAACTTAATTATGTCGAAATCGCCAGCCGATATCGATTATAAGACTTGGTGATGGCGTCCGTATAGCGAACAATAATAGGGTTTATATCCGTGAAGTTACTTAGTTAAATATGATGTCGTGCGAAAATTTAATAAATTAATGACAGATAAAATCGATCGACCATTAGCAACAGTAATACTCGCAATCAGTGCCGACGGTAAAATTGCCGATGCAGTACGATCGCCCGCGAGATTCGGTTCTGCCAACGACAAAGCCCACCTCGAACAGCAAGTAGCAGCAAGCGACGCCGTTTTGTTCGGCAACGGCACTTTACAGGCCTATGGGACGACGATGAGAGTGATTTCGCCGGAATTGGTCAAACAGAGGGAACTGCAAGGGAAGCCCCCACAACCGGTGCAAATTGTCTGTTCGCGATCGTCGCAATTTGACCCAAACTTGCGATTTTTCCAGCAACCGGTGCCTCGGTGGCTGCTGACGGGGCAAGACAGTAGGGAAACGGCATTGCCGTCTCCGTACCCGACGAAAGATGGGGAAACGGCATTGCCGTCTCCGTACCCGACAAAAGACAGTAAGTTCGATCGCACATCTGGCACCATTCTCAACAACGGGGAAGATGCCCGTTCCACAACAGAGGAATTTTCTTGTGGAACAGGCATCTTGCCTATTCATAAAAAGCTTATTGAGAATGGTGCAACATCTCAATTCGATCGAATTATCTATGCGAAAACCGCAGGTGGAGAGATTGATTGGATTGATGCGTTTCAACAGTTAGCAAACTTCGGTATCAAACGCTTGGCGATTCTGGGTGGGGGAAAACTGGTAGCGTCTGTGCTGGCTGCAGGCTTGGTAGACGAACTTTGGCTGACGGTGTGTCCGTTAATTTTGGGCGGGGCGGATGCACCGACACCTGTGGAGGGAAAGGGTTTTTTGGCGGATTTAGCTCCGAAATTGGAGCTTTTGGCGGTTAAACAGGTGGGACAAGAGGTATTTTTGCATTATCGGATCGATCGCAGAGTCAAAATACCCATAAATAGGGGAGTTGTATTAAGTTAAATGAACAAGACTTACGCATTGAGAGTCTCAAAGCTCGATCCCCCCTAACCCCCCTTAAGAAGGGGGGGACAAGAGTATTCTCAAAGTCCCCCTTTTTAAGGGGGATTTAGGGGGATCTCTGCGTAAGTCTCGATGAAGTTCGCTCTACGCACAAGTCTCCCTATGCTGAAACAGCCAAAACCTCAATATTCTGTAGCCTGGATTAGCAAAATAGGCGAAATCCCGCAAGCGTCGTGGGATGCCCTGGCGATGCCACTAAAAACTCCATTTCTCGAATGGGATTGGCTGAACAATCTCGAAGTATCGGGCTCTGCGACAGGTAAAACCGGTTGGCTACCGCATCACTTGACTGTGTGGCGAGACAAACAGTTGATTGCTTGCGCGCCACTTTATGTCAAAAGCCACAGCTACGGCGAATTTGTATTCGATAATCAGTGGGCGGATTTAGCTCAACGTTTGGGTATTCAATATTATCCCAAATTGATGGGAATGACGCCGTTTACTCCGGCTGAAGGCTATCGGTTTTTGATTGCCGAGGGGGAAGATGAAGACGAGTTAACCGGAGTAATGGTAAGCGCGATCGACCATTTTTGCGATCGGCACAATATCTCCGGCTGCAATTTCCTTTATGTCGATCCAGAATGGCGGCAGCGCATGGAACGCCACGGTTTCAGCGCTTGGTTGCACCACAGCTATATTTGGCAAAATCAAGGCTATCAAAATTTTGACAATTATTTAGGCGCATTTAATGCCAACCAGCGCCGCAATATCAAGCGCGAACGCAAAGCAGTCGATCAAGCTGGTTTGTTGGTAAAAACGCTGACTGGCGATGAAATTCCCCAAGCCATGTTTGCTCAAATGTATGCTTTTTATGAGAATACTTGCGACAAATTTGGTTGGTGGGGAAGCAAGTATCTGACTAAGCGATTTTTTGAACAGTTGCACCACAATTACCGCGATCGAGTTTTATTTGTAGCCGCCTACGACAAGGAAGATGAGAGACAGCCGATGGGTATGTCTTTTTGTTTGTATAAGGGCGATCGACTGTACGGCCGTTATTGGGGAAGTTTGCAGGAAATCGACTGCTTGCACTTCGATGCTTGTTACTATACGCCGATCGAATGGGCGATCGATCGGGGCATCCAAAGCTTCGATCCCGGTGCCGGCGGGCGGCACAAAAAACGGCGTGGCTTTCCAGCTACGCCCAATTATAGTTTGCACCGATTTTATAACAACCGTCTTGCCCAAATTCTCAAGTCTTATATCGGTCAAATCAACGAAAGAGAACAGGAAGAAATTGATGCAATCAACGAGGATTTACCTTTTACTAAGTTACCTCCGTTGTTACTCGGCGAGTGACGGTTGACTGGGAATTGGGAATTGTAAATTAGTAACAGCCCATCGGTGTCAACCTAATACTAAAACCCTGTGTATATCTCGTTTGTATCGAAGTTTCGATCCCCCTAAATCCCCCCGATCGGTGGGGAGTAGGGGTTGACTTTGAATGCTCTTTCCCCTTTATTAATGGGAGTTAGAGGGGAGGTAAGAATACTCTTTTCCCCCCTTATTAAGGGAGGTTAGGGGGCTCTAAACTCAACTATAAACGATATTGATTATGGATTTGAGTCTTAAGTTGACACGAATGGTAACAGTCAACAGTCAACAGTCAACAGTCAACAGTCAACAGTTAAACTAATTCAAAATTACCTTGCCATCTTCCTGAATTTGCAGCGATTTTGTATCAGCCTCCAACTCAGTTGTCGCGCCGAAACTGACTTGCAACATTCCCGGCATCGCGGTTGCTTGGGGGCGAACCAGCAGCAATCCGCCGTCTGGGCGCTGATAAGTGATGGTGATGGGCACTTGGATGGCTTGAAGCAAAATTTCCGATTGTTCGCCCAGAGTGCGCGGCTGGGTGACGCCTACGATTTGATAATTGATGACGGCATTGGTGGTATTCACCAGTTTAATTACTATCATGCCTTCGGCAGGCGTAACTCGCGCACTGGGCATGGGGAAGCGGGCAGGCGCGTCTGTTGGTGTAGAGGGCATCCCGCTGGGGCCCGGACTCGCAGCCGGAGTTGGTTCGCTGACGGGTTCTTCAGTGGCTGCGGGAGTCTCTGCGGGTTGGGAAACGGGTTTTCCTTGTTGGGGCGGGGGGCCGCCGGCGTGGGAAATTGTTGCGAGACTAACGAGTAAACCGACGCCGGTGGCTGCTAGCAAGCTGATTTTTTTAAACGGTAGATTGTGGCGAAACATAAATAACTCCTCACAAGTTCGATCGAGGTTGTCTAACAAAGTTCATGTTAATCTATGCGGGAATTGAATTTTAATAGCTTGGTTTGGGCCAGAGGTAAGAAGAATCAGGCTTGAGGGGGAGATTTTTTTTTACCGCAGAGGGCGCAGAGGGCGCAGAGGAGGAGGGGAAGTTTTAGAGGTGGGATGCTTCTGATTTGTGGGCGGGGAGGGTGACGGTAACGGCTGTACCTCGATCGACTTGGCTGTCTATGCGGATTTGGCCCCGGTGATTTTCGACAATTGCTTTGGCGATTGCTAATCCTAAGCCGGAACCGGCGGCGCTGCGATGGGTGCGGGCGGGATCTGCGCGGTAGAATCGATCGAATAAATGTGGCAGGGCTTCTGGGGAAATTCCGATGCCGGTGTCTGTTACTTTTATTTGCAGGGCTGGATTTAAGATCGGCGAATTTCTTTTGTTTTTGGCTGCAAGTTGCAATTCTACTTCTATTTCTCCGCCAGAGGGTGTGTACTGCACGGCGTTGCTGACTATATTGGTAAAGAGTCGGGCTAGTTGATCCCAGTCGCCCAACAGTGTAAAGTTGTCCTCAGCGTTGGGCTGATCGACAATTTCCAAAGAAAGAGAGAGGTTTTGGGTTGTGGCGATCGCCTGTTGTTCTTCAATTACCTCCATCAGCAAAGCATCGAGGGGAACTTCAATCCACTGCTGTTGCACGATACCGCTGTCTTGTCTGGCTAAAAACAGCAAATCGTCAACCAAGCGCCCCAAACGGCGGGTGAGGCGTTCGATAACTTGTAGCTGTTGGTGTTGCTGCGGTTCGATATCCGGTTCCGCCAAAGCTACTTGGACGTTAGTTTGAATAGTGGCGATCGGATTTCTGAGTTCGTGAGAAGCGTCGGCGGTAAACTGTTTGAGACGCCCGTAAGACTCTCGCACCGGTGCCATTGCCAATCCCGACAGCAGCCAGCCAATCGCCGCCACGCAAATTAGAGTTAAACTCGCGCCCAAAATCAAATCAAGAATTAATTGGCGGATGGGTTTTGTCACTTCAAACCAAGGATGACTGACTCGCAAATATCCCAGAACTTGCCTGCCGATTTGTACTCGCTGGGTTACTTGTCTGAGAGAATAGTTTTGAGCTGACTGCAACTCATTATTAATTATCCAAACTGTTTCGCCGGTGCGGTTAGCGTGAATGGGAATATTCAGCGGTTCCGATAATGTAGACCACAGCAATTCGCCCGTAGGACTGAACCATTCTAAATCTATGTGGTCGTCTTCTACTGCATCGGTGCTATCTCGAAAACTGGCTTGAATATTAACTTGCAATTTATTTTTATCTGTGGTATTAGGGATTTTGAGCGGTTCGATAACGAGAGTTCGCTCTATTACTTCGACAACATGATTGAGGGTGTCATCAATGCGATCGATCAAAGTAGTGCGGACGTAGAAATAGAAACCTGTGGCGAATACAAGTAATAATACGGCAGTAACGGCAGTGTACCAAATAGCGAGGCGGCGGCGGGTAGCTTGGAACATATTGCGAAGGAAGTTCGGCAACTGATTTTGTAGTGGATTCAAGAGATTTAACTCATATGTTGCACCATTCTCAATTAGCCTTTTCGGAACAGGCTTTCCGGCCTGTTCCACAAGAAAATCTATTCTTTGTGGAACAGGCCGGAAAGCCTGTTGCTGACAATGGTGCAACATCTCAGTTTAACCAATTTAATAACTATAACCTTCTTCCCTTCCTTCGTGTCCTTCGCGCCTTCGCGGTTCGTTAAAAAAAAGCCTTGTTCGCAAATTATCTCAAAAAACTCTAACAACTTTCCATTCTTGATACTTCAGACAGATGTCGAGAAAGCTGTCACCATAGTATTCTAATCGCGAAACTTTTTAGGTAAAAGCTTGTGAATAAATTTTTATTTCGAGCCGCGATCGGGCTGTTAATGGCATTTTTTGGGGCAATCACCTATTTTACAAACGACGTAGAAAATCCGGTAACAGGAGAGAGACAGCGGGTGCAGCTTTCTCCCCGCCAAGAGATAGTTTTGGGATTGCAGGCGCGAGATCAAATGGCCGCCAAGCACGGGGGGCTTTATCCCAGCCAAAGTATTCAGCAGTATCTCGATCGAGTAGGAGCACGAGTTATCAACGGTTCTGTGGCGAAACAAGCGGGTTATCCGTTTGAATTCCACCTGCTGCGAGACGCCCAAACTGTGAATGCTTTTGCTTTACCGGGGGGACAAGTTTTCATTACTGCGGGGCTGCTGGGGCGGCTGAATTCGGAGGCTCAGTTGGCCGCTATACTCGGGCACGAAGCCGGTCACGTTGTCGCCCGCCACGGTGCGGAACACTTGGCAAAACAGCAGTTGGGCAGGGCTTTGGTAACGGCGGTTGGGGTGGCTACTAGCGACGATCGCGGGGGCGGGCAGCAGGCAGCATTAATTGCTCAAGCTGTCAATCAAGTTGTCGGTTTGCGGTACGGTAGATCGGATGAACTTGAGAGCGATCGGCTCGGTTTTCGGTTTATGACTGAAGCTGGTTACGATCCTAGAGGTATTGTTGAGGTGATGCAAATCCTCGGTGCCGCTAGGAAGGGCGAAGCGCCGCCGGAGTTTTTGAGTTCTCACCCCAACCCTGAAAACCGAGTGCAAAAATTGCAAGCTTTAATCGCGCAAAATTACCCTAACGGCGTTCCAGCTAATTTGGAGTCTGGACGCGATGAGTTTGCTAAAAATGTGTCGGGCGGTTAGCAATAATTGCATCGGGCTTTACCGAAATTAATGGGTCTAAAGCCCCGTCCTTCTAGGACGGCTTTTTATTTTATTGTATTTTATTTTCTCTGAGTCCCCCATGAGAACATTTTGACTATACAATAATAGTATGAAGACTCTGAAGTTCAAACTATACAATCATAAGCGAAATAAATACCTCAAGCGAACCATCAATGCTGCCGGGGTAATTTATAACCATTGTATAGCACTCCATAAACGGTACTACCGGATGTGGGCTAAGCATTTGAACTGCGCCAAACTTCAGGCTCATATTGCCAAACTGCGGAAGCGCAATCCGTTCTGGCAGTTGGTTGGAGCTCAAGCTGTGCAGGATATCTGCCAGCGCATTGAGAAAGCCTACCAGTTGTTTTTCAAACATCATCAAAAAGGAGTGAGGGCGCCGGGATTCAAGAAAGTAAAGAAATATAAGTCTTTCACCTTAAAACAGGCTGGATACAAGTTTTTAGGTGGCAATCGGCTCAAGATTGGGCAGAAAGTGTATCAATATTGGAAATCGAGAGAAATTGAGGGAACAGTCAAAACTTTAACCATTAAACGCACGACATTAGGTGAGTTGTTTATGGTTGTGGTTGTTGATAGCGTTTCGGAGTCAGAAAGCAAATTCGAGACGAGTAGAATCGCTGGATTTGACTTTGGTTTAAAAACGTTCCTCACCGTCTCGGATGCTGCCAAAATCGAATCGCCTCAATTCCTCAAACAGTCGCTTAATGCCATCCAGAAAGCGAGTCGCCAGCACTCTCATAAACAGAAAGGTTCAGCCAATCGGGAACGCGCTAGAAAGCATCTTGTTCGCCAGCATGAGGATGTGGTGAATCGGCGCTCTGACTGGTTCTGGAAGCTGGCACATAAACTAACAGATCAGTTTGACGTGCTGTGCTTTGAGACGTTGAACCTGAAGGGAATGCAACGCCTCTGGGGACGGAAAATTTTAGATTTAGCATTTGGGGAATTCCTGCAAATTCTGGGATGGGTGGCGACGAAGAAAGGTAAACAAATCATTTTTATCGACCGTTGGTATCCATCGAGCAAGACTTGCTTTCATTGCAGTCATGTTCTGGAAAAACTAGATTTATCAGTGAGAGAATGGCGTTGTCCGTCCTGCCAATTACTAAATGGGCGGGATGAAAATGCCGCCAAAAATATTTGTGCGGTTGGGGCATCAACCGCTAAGTTAGGCGATGTCAGACGGGCGAGAGCCTGCAATTGCTGTTTGACCTTAGAATCCCCGTGCCTGATGGCCGGGGAGTATGTCAAAAAAGTTATTACTAAAGGCGGATCTAAGTTCGGCTTTAAGTTGGCACGATCGACTTAATGAGCGATCGAGCAATTGGAAAGTTGAAAACCATGATTGAATCTTGGATGATTATCGGGGGCGTGACTTTCTCAGTCGCCTTCGGAACTCTGTTTTTTAAACTCCGCGATATTAATTGGGCCGTCAAACTTGAAAGACCGGATTGGATGTTTTTTGAGCCTGCTATTCCGTTAATTTGGACGGTGATTTTTGCTTGCGGGGCCGGCAGCGCTACTTTCGTGTGGGAACAGGAGCCAGGGAGCCTTAAAACTTTGCTGCTGATGGCTTTGTACTTGCTTTTAGAAATTGTCACAGTTGCTTATATTCCTGCTACTCTCAGAGCCAAAAGTCTGAAAGTAGGGACAATTTTGGGAGGGGCTGGCGAGATTTTAGGGGCTGTATTGACGTTGGCTGTTTTGCCGATTTCTCAAACCGCGGCTTTGTTACTTTTGCCTTACGTGATTTGGGGTGCGATCGGCACTTATACCACTTGGGAAATGATTAATTTAAACCCAGAAGCTGCATAAATCTTCGGTGTTATTCGGCGCACCCTACATACTATAACCCTCGGCTCTTGCTTCGTGTCATTAGGGTCTTCGCGGTTCGTTAAAAAAAGCATTGTTAATAATAGCAAATCCGTGCTAGCGGGTTAACCCACCCGATAAAGTGAGGAAATCCGCTTAACAGTGTGTGGGTATTTGATGAGAAAATAGATGAATAAAACTGCTTTAAATCAAAGGATGACAGTTATCAATGGCTATTAAAGACCAGCCCCAAGCACCTCGTTTTCGCCAAATTAGCAATATTTTGTTATTGCTCTCAAGTTTGTTTTTGCTGGCAAACATCTTTTTACCCAATTTGTTCGGCCCCCAAATTCCACAAGTGCCTTACAGCTTGTTCGTCCATCAGGTTCAAGAACAAGATGTAGTCAGAGCTTCGGTAGGTCAAAATGAAATTCGCTACCAACTCAAAGGCGAAGGTGATAAACCCGGTCAAGTGCTGTCAACTACGCCGATTTTTGACCTGGAATTGCCTAAACTTTTACAAGAAAAAGGCGTTGAATTTGCGGCAACTCCCCCTTCCAAAAATGGCTGGATCGGCAGTGTTTTAAGCTGGGTAGTTCCGCCGCTGATTTTTGTGGCGATTTTTCAATTTTTCATGAACAGACAGGGCGGTGGGCCACAGGGTGCGCTGTCGCTGGGCAAAAGCAAAGCTAAGGTCTATGTAGAAGGCGAATCGGCGAAAATTACTTTTGCTGATGTGGCTGGAGTAGAAGAGGCTAAAACTGAATTAGTCGAAGTTGTTGAATTCCTGAAAACTCCCGACAGATTTACGGCAATCGGTGCGAGAATTCCGAAAGGCGTGCTGTTAGTCGGGCCTCCGGGAACTGGCAAAACGCTGTTAGCAAAAGCAGTGGCTGGTGAAGCTGGCGTACCGTTTTTTAGCATCTCCGGTTCGGAGTTTGTGGAACTGTTTGTAGGTGTTGGTTCTGCCAGAGTTAGAGATTTATTTGAGCAGGCTAAGAAACAGGCTCCTTGTATTATTTTCATTGATGAATTGGACGCGATCGGCAAATCTCGTAGCAGTAACGCTAGCTTTGGGGGGAATGATGAACGCGAACAAACTCTCAATCAATTGTTAACTGAAATGGATGGTTTTGCGGCGGGCAATACTACGGTAATTGTGCTGGCTGCAACTAACCGCCCGGAAAGTTTGGATGCTGCTTTGTTGCGCCCTGGCCGTTTCGATCGCCAAGTTTTAGTCGATCGCCCCGATTTATCTGGTCGCGAAGAAATTTTGAACATTCACTCTCAAAAAGTGAAGTTGGGCCCGGATATTGACTTGAAGGCCGTGGCCGCTCGCACCCCCGGTTTTTCGGGCGCAGATTTGGCAAATTTGGTCAATGAAGCTGCTTTGTTGGCGGCCCGCAACAAACGACTAACTGTAGCGCAGGAAGACTTTTTTGAGGCGTTTGAGCGCGTTGTGGCCGGCTTGGAAAAGAAAAGCCGGGTGCTCAATGAAAAAGAGAAAAAGATTGTGGCTTACCACGAAGTCGGGCACGCGATGGTGGGTGCTGCGATGACTGGTAATGGCGAAGTTGCCAAAATCTCGATCGTCCCTCGCGGTATGGCTGCTTTGGGTTATACTTTGCAGTTACCGACTGAAGACCGTTTCTTGTTAGATGAGTCGGAATTGCGGGGTCAAATTGCGACTTTGTTGGGCGGGCGATCGGCTGAGGAAGTCGTGTTTGGTAGCATTACTACTGGCGCTTCAAATGACTTGCAAAGGGCGACTGATTTAGCTGAACGGATGGTGACAACTTACGGGATGAGTAAGGTTTTGGGGCCTCTAGCTTACGATCGAGGTCAACAATCAATGTTCCTCAATGACGGTATGGGAAATGCCCGCCGTGCGGTGAGTGCTCAAACTGCTGAGGCGATCGACCAAGAAGTGAAGGAAATTGTCGAAACTGCACATCAGCAAGCTTTGGATATTCTGAAAGCAAATCGGGAATTGTTGGAAACAATTACGCAGAAACTGTTGGAAACTGAGGTGGTGGAAGGTGACGCACTTCGCGAATTCCTCCGTCAAGTGCGGCCTTTAGATAAGGTGGCGGCTTGAGTTTAATAGGGTTTAATCGGACTTACCCATGAGAGTCCAGAAACCGGGTTTTTATTGAGAAGACGCGCTGTAGGCGACAAATTCGGAAAAAACCCGGTTTCTTTATTCGGAGTGCGTCCAGGACTGTTTAATTAAACCGGACAAACGCAGATGAGTCCAAATCATCTGCGTTTTTTAGTGTCCGGGTGAGTTCAGCCGTTAGCCAGTATCAACGGACACTACACCCGGTGAGATAACTTTTATGCCGATCGACTTGCGGCCGTCATGACAATCAGAATGCCAAATTGGCTTCGCACCATAGGTTTGCGCCTCCCGCACGCGCCGGGATTCAGGCTGTTTTGACAGCAGCCAACAATCCATGCTACTTTGTCGTATAGGCTACACACAAACTGATTCTGCTACTGGATCACTGAGAAAAACTGTTTCTCCCTGAAAACTATTGCTCACGGTGCTCAACCTGTGAGAAGATTCGGCTAATAAAATTAAACGCGATCGAGCTATGACTGTTCGGGTATATAGAACGCACGCTTACGAGACAACCCATGAGAACCGTATATTCGATGGCTTGCTAAACGAATTGGAACGGGCGTGGGGTGATTCGGATGATTTGATAATTCTGTTAGGAAACTTCTACTGTGAAGGAAGCGAAATTGATGCAGCAATTCTGAAAAGAAACAGTATTACTGTCATCGACTTCAAAGACTACGGGGGAAATATTACTTTTTCAGAAAATGGGCCGTGGCTGGCTGGTGACGTGGAGGTAAAAGGGGGAAGCAAGCCAAATCCATTTATTCAAGTCAGAGATAACAAATTTGCGCTACTCAACAGTTTAAAAAGAATTAGATTCCCGTCAGATAGAAAACCAAATTTAGGATATATATCTGGGTTAGTGCTTTTTCACAAACCCATTACCTTTGACGAAAGACAGCTATCGCCTAATATTGAAAGGTGGTTTCATGTTGTTGACTTCGCCGGTACAATACAGCGGTTATCTCAAATCACTAGCCGAGAAATCAATTTTTCTAAGCAAGATTTAGCAGACATTGTTCAACATTTTTCTATTGCTGATTATATTCCTCCAGGATTGGGTACTAAAGCAATTCCTGACTCTTTATCAGCAGTTGATACTGCTAAAGTTGAGTTACCTAAGTCTCTTGAATTTGTAGTTAATCGCGTTGAGCAATTTTTAGCTTCCTCAAAGAAGGTTTTAATCGTGACTGGGATGATGGGAACAGGTTTGCATCTTCTGCAAAAAGCGATTTCAGATACATCTAGAGCCTTAAAGCGAAATTGCTCGGTGCTTGCGCCTAACAGTAAGATTGCATCTGTTTATCCAGTTGAATCAAAGAGTATTTACTCGCATCTCTTCACAAAAAATTACAAAGTAGAGAAGGATCAGCTTGTCTATGGATTGGACAAAAATCAGGATACAGAGCAAGAAGTTTACATTGTCGGTGATGCCCACTTGATATCGGATTCACAGTTTGAAAATGATGTTTTTCGTTACGGTAGCGGACAACTGCTTACAGATTTCTTGGAATATACCGAAATTGATAAAACTCAAAGACAGGTGATTTTTCTGGGCGATCCGTTTCAGCTAACAAGAGGTAAAGTGGAGGAATCGGCCCTGTGTTACGAGCGCTTGGAGGCTGCGATAGGCGGTGAGATCGATCGCATCAATCTTGATTTTATACTTCCAGGACAAGAGCAAAATTTGTTTGTCAAAAATTGTCAACAAATCGCTCAAAGTATACATTGTGGCAGATTTAATCAGCTCGCAGCGATCGCCGATGACTCGAATTGCATCCAAATAGTCGATCGCTCAAATGAAGAAGAGGTATCGAGAACCGTATTCCAGGAAGATTACCGATCCACCAAGTTTATAGTTTTCAGCAACGAATCGGTTAACCGCATCAACAATCAGGTTAGACAAGAGTTTTTGGGTCTAGGTAAACAGATTGTTGCAGGTGATATTGTACATATCCACAACAGCCCTGTCGCAGTAGATAGACAACAGCCCGATCCAACTTATATATCAAATAACTCTTTTGCTGAAGTCATAGAAGTTTATCCCAATATTTCACCTTTAATCCAACCTTTGAAAGGGCGCGAACAGCCACTTAAGATAAATTTTCTGCGTCTTCGAGTACGGCTACTTGAGAGCAGTAAAGAGGTTCAATTTTACTGCTTTAGTGATTATTTGTATGCAGAAAAGCCAGAATTTGACAAGGACACACTTGTAGCTCTGCGGGTTTCAGCAGAAAGCAGATTTAGACAACAGCAGAAACAGGTAATAGAATCAGACGAATCGGATAACTCTAGCGAATTAGCAAAGTTTCTACGCAGCGATCCGTATTTAAACGCAGCCCATCTGAGGTTTGGCTACGCGCTGACTCTACATCGCGCCCAGGGACAGCGGTTTAAGACTGCGATCGCAAATATGGATACCGGCCAGGGACAAACAAATGCCGCTTATTTTCGATGGGTTTATACCTTGTTTTCTGTCTCCCAAAATCAACTTTTTCTCTTAAATTTTCCCTCAATTACACCATTTTTTAAAACAACTTGGAAGAACAGTCAAAGCAAGCTCGATTCAGTGGTATTTAAGGATTTAATTGCATTTGATCCGGATTCAGCAGCAGGGAATGCAAATATTTCGGCTTTCCCTATCCACGAAAAACCTTTGAAAAATCTTTACTTACATATCGCGGCAATTCTGAGATTCCATCAAATCCAGGTAATTTCATACAAGCATAATAGTTATCAGGAAGTTTACGAGTTTGCCTCGGAAGAGGGTCGATGTTCCTGCTGTCTTCGCTTGCATTACAATGGGCAATTTGAGGTCACGCGAATTGAAACTGTAAAATCTGAGCCGATTGAATTTGCCGCTTTAGTGCGCGATGTTATTACATCAAAAGTGCGATTAGGAAATGAATTTCAGCAAACAGTTCAAGCTATCATAAAAGCAAAACTAGACTCACACAAAATAGCCATCTGGGGAATTGAACACCACTACTACCATCAATTTTACTATCTCAAATCAGAACATGACACTCTCAAACTGAAAGTTGTCTACGATGGAGATGCTTTTGTGACGCAAGTTGTGCCGCTCGGCTACACAAATTTACAAATCTCAGAATTAGTTCGCCTCGCACTGGAATTATAAAAATGTCAAATTTAACGGAAGAAATCAAAAATTTGAGAAAAGCTGGACGCATAGATGAAGCTTATTCGAGAGGGCACGAACTGCTAAAACAACATCCAAATGACAAATTCCTGGCTAGCAGTTTAGGTTGGGTTCTCTATGACAAAGTAAAAAAACTAATAGATACGGCTAATCAATCTCAATCCATAGATTCAGAGACATCTGTCAGCCAACTCAGGGAAATATTGGCAGAATATTACAAACTCAAGCTGACTCGACCAGATTTGCTGTTTAGTCGTTTGCTATCCCAAATTGTTCGATTAAAAAAGGAAATCAAGTTTTTACCCAAGTTCGTAAAATGGGCGGGTATTGACAGTTTTGGATCGGAAGATTTTCAGGTTTCTACTGCTAATGACGGTAAAGTTTACGAGTCATTGGTTGAGAAAACAGCAAGGGAAGTGGGGAAGATTGCTTGTGAATTGACTGTTCAAGATTACCCGGATGTACAAGAATTACAAAATTTTGCCGTTAAATTGATCGATGTTGCACTCGATCGCGCCAAAGTTCAAAAACCGGAATGGCTGAATTATCGCAAGGCTTTATTGCTAAATCGTTTGGGGCGAGCGCCAGAAGCTCAAAAACTTTTGGTTTCCTTTGTCAAGCAGAAGCGTAGCGATTACTGGGCGTGGCACGCATTAGCTAAAGTCGTGGAAACTTCCGATTCTCAACTAGCGTTAGCACTTTGTGCAAAAGCGTGTTTAACTTGCAGGGATGAAAATTTTGGTGTTAGCGTTTTTGAGGATCTCAGCCGACTCGCAGCAAATAGAGGCCAAGGGGAAGTGGCTAAATGGGCTGCCTATCGAGCTTTTGCTGTTCGTAACAATAACGGATGGAAAATCCCCCAATCGCTTCGCAATCTCTTGACGGCTAGTTGGTACGATCGTGCAGGAAATCTCTCTAACCCGGAGGAAGTGTTAGAAAATATAGCTGCTAGTGCCGAAAAGGTGATTTGGCAAAGTTGCCCGCGATTCCATGCTAATTACCTCGGCACCTTTGCAGCAAAAACTGGCAAGATTATGCTCAAATTTGGATTGCATTCTCATAGTGGATCTGAAGAAGTTGTTACTCCCGATCAGGGAATGCTGAAGAATTTAAATCTGCCAATGGGCGCGCCAGTGACGCTGACTGTTGATAAAAACGGCGAGCGGCTAACGGTGCTTGCGGTGGAGAAACGCGAATCGGGCAAACTCTTTGATAGTATGTCTTGTAAAACTGGTCGTTTTCGCTTGCATCAAAGTGGTTTTGGGTTTGTAGAAAATGTGTATGTTCCTCATGAATTAGCTGGTCAGTTGCAAAACGAGCAAACAGTTAATGTTGCTGTTGTCAAAAGGTTTGATAAAAAGAAAAACACATGGGGTTTGACAGCCAGCGCCATACTTAGGAATGAGAATTAAATAACTTCCACAAGTTTGTGGGACGGGCGGGACGCCCATCCCACAATAACAATTAAAATTGTAAGTTATTTAATTCGCGATCCTTAATTAGTTACAAACATACAAAAACCCGGCTGCTTCAAAACACCGGGTTTCTCCATATTCTTGCTGCATTTTCGATCGATCAAACTCCGTTTATGTAAGCCATAACTGGAGTACCTTGCTGCTGCTGCGCGATTTCCAAAAGGCGCTGAATGCGCTCCTCTGTCGGCGGGTGAGTTCGGAAAAGTGACTGCAAACCTTTAGTCGAAAAAGGATTCACAATCAGCAGCGGCGACATCGCAGGATTGCCGTGCATCGGAATTTCATGACCCATTTTCTCCAATTTTTGCAGGGCGTTTGCTAAGCCGATCGGGTTATTGGTAATTTCCACCGCACCGCTGTCGGCTGCAAATTCCCTCGTCCGAGAAATCGCCATTTGAATTAGGGTTGCTGATAGCGGTGCTAAAATGATTAAAAACAGCAAACCAAACGGATTCGGGCCTTGTCTGCTATCCCGCGTTACCGGGCCGTAAAGCGCTCCAAAAGTCAGAATTCGCCCGACAAATGTAATTGCACCCGCAATTGTTCCTGCAACTGCTTGAGTCAAAGTGTCGCGGTTGCGGATGTGCGTCAATTCGTGCGCTATAACGCCTTCCAATTCGTCGCGGGAAAGCAAATTCATGATGCCTTCAGTAACTGCTATTGTGGCGTGTTCCGGGTCTCTTCCTGTGGCGAATGCGTTGGGAGATTGAGTGGGAACTACAAAGATTTTCGGTACTGGAATTTGGGCTTTTTTACTCAGCGATGCTACCATATCGTAGATTTCTGGTGCTTCGCTGCGGGCGATGGGGCGAGCGCGGTAAGCCATTAACGCGGCCGTGTCGGAATAGTACCAAGAGCTAAAACTTGAGAAGGCGGCTAGCGCTAAACCGATGTAAAGTCCTTGCTCGTTGCCGATTAAATAATAACTTCCTAAAACGAGAAGGCCGCTTAGGAGTCCTAAGAGAGCGGCTGTTCTGAGTTGATTTGTTCCTAACATGGCGGGTTGAGGGCGATCGCTATTTTGATATTTTTGAGCTTGTAATTAGATTTTCATATTTGCGGGCGATCGCGCCTCTATCTGCCGAAATAACTGCTACCGCCAATAGTAGTATTTTACCTGTTCAGTGAGAGACTGGGAATACCTCGGGATGCTCTCTCAGGCTGCTCTCAAGAGGCGACACAGCCGCAGGATATGACATTTCCAGGCTCTGCTTGGAAACAAGATTAAACGAGATAACCATTCTAAATACCCTTTGACTGCAATTACGGTATAATTAGTGAATATGACATAGTAAAAATTCCACATAAATCATGACTATCGATATAGAGATTTTTCAAACTCTCGTCAAGATGCCAGAATCTCTCAAACAAGAGATATTGCATTATGCAAAATATTTACTTGAAAAACACGCAAAAACTGAATCATCTCAAGAACAACTTGAACAACCTCATGGTTATGGTAGTTGGGCCGGTCAGATCGTTATGTCTGATGATTTCGATGAACCGCTGGAAGATTTAAAGGAATATATGTAACATGAACTCCCTTTTAGATACTCATGCCTTTCTGTGGTATTTGCTTGGCGAGTCCAATCTAGGTAGTAAGGCAAAAGAAGCGATCGATACTAAAACAGGTTTGTATTTTAGTATTGCCAGCCTTTGGGAAATCTCTATTAAAATCAATGTCGGTAAGCTTCAACTGAATCGGCCATTTGAAGACCTGCCGAAGGAATTGCAATACATTAACGCTCAAATTCTACCAATTACATTTGAAGACACTGAGATTTACGCAGGTCTTCCTCTGCATCATCGAGATCCCTTCGATCGCATTCTGGTAGGACAGACGATGAATCATTCGCTGGTTTTGATTAGTCGTGATGAGGCTTTTGATGCTTATCCAATTCAGCGGGTGTGGTGATGAAGAAGGCAAAAATTTTATCAGTAAGCCCAGATAACAAAAGAGAATAGCCAGATACCCGACTTGTTTAAGAAGTCGGGTATCTGGCTATTAGGTAGAATTCTCGAACCCTAAACCGCTTGCACTTGCTTTTCCTCAACAGCAACAGGTTCTTGATATACAGTTTGAGACTCCGACGCCAAAAACTCAGCCAATTGAGCTTCAATTTCATCCCGCACAATCTGGCGGTATTCGAGGAAATGCTCGTTGTGAGCACATACGGTTAAATAGTGATCCCAAACAGCAGGATTGCGCTTGAGAATGCTGAACAAATGATGCCAGAACTTCCACCGAGTTTTGCGCTTGACTCCCTGCCGCCAAACCACAGTTAACAGTGCTCGCAAATCGATCCAACTGGGAACTCTTGCAGGTATCTTTGCTGTGGGTGCACCTAACATTAAGAAATGGCGATAAGTCCGGTCTAAATATTTCTCAGCATCGTACACTTCGCAGAATGCCTCGACATATTCGCGGGCAATATCTTCGAGAGGCCGCGTGGGAATGAAGTTCATCAAGGTAGTCTGGTTGAGGTTGCCAGATTTGTCGCGCAACCGCCCTTCTTTTGCTAGTCTGTGGGACAATGCAGTGTGCGGCAAAGCTTGCAGCATTCCAAAGGTTGTGCTAGGAATGGCTGCTGCTTCGGCAAACTTGACAATCCGCTGACCGGCACCGGGTTTTTCGCCGTCAAATCCGATGATAAATCCGGCCATTACTCGCAAACCGGATTTGGCAATTAACTCTACGGATTCGATCAGGGAATTGCGGGTATTTTGGAATTTTTTCGTCATTTGCAGGCTTTCTTCGTCGGGAGTTTCAATCCCTAAAAACACTGCATTGAAATTGCAAGCAACCATCATGTCCATCAATTCTTGATCTTGGGCTAAATCGATGGATGCTTCTGTGTTGAAAGTAAAGGGAAATTTGTGTTCTTCTTGCCAGACTTTTAAGTCTTTTAGCAACAGTTTGACGCTGCGTTTGTTGCCGATAAAGTTGTCGTCTACCATGAACACGCCGCGCCGCCAGCCCAAGTTGTAGAGATAGTCTAATTCTGCTATCAATTGTTGGGGGTTTTTCGTGCGAGGTTTGCGGCCGTAGAGGACGATGATATCGCAGAATTCGCACTGGAAAGGGCAGCCTCTGGAAAATTGAATCGACATGGAATCGTAGGCGTCTAATTCCAGCAAGTCGAAGCGGGGGACTGGGGTTGTGGTAACATCGGGTTTTACGCCGTCCGATCGATAAATTCCGCTTTTTTCGCCCCGCCCGATTGCTTCGACGAACATCGGCAAGGTGATTTCGCCTTCGTCGAGAATCAGGTAATCTATGCCCGCTGCTTGAGGTTCTTCGGGTACAGAGGTGGGGTAAGGGCCGCCGCAAGCTACGGATTTACCGCGCCGTTTTGCTTCGCGAATGATGTCTAGCAAATCTTCTTTTTGGACAATCATTGCGGAGAGAATAACGAGCTCTGCCCATTCCCATTCTGCTTCGGTGATTTGTCTGATATTGCGATCGACTAACTTAAATTCCCATTCTTGGGGTAAAATAGCTGCTACTGTTACCAAACCCAGCGGTGGCAGCAGCACTTTACGATCGACTAATTCTAGGATTTTCTCGTAAGACCAAAATGTTTTCGGAAACAGCGGGTAAACTAAAAGAACTCGCATTATATGTTAAACCTCACCAAAAAACTGGGTCTGAAGCCCCGTCCTTATAGGACGGCTTTACATTGAATTAAATCCCCTTTCGGGGTCGGAGAGGGAATTTTATGCAACCTCTCCGATTTTTGGGGAATGGTTGCCCCAAACTCCCATTTCTGAAAGTTAGCTTCGACAAAGTTATAAAGGCTTGCGCCGGCTAGCAGCACTGTCGAGCGTGACCTTAAGACTGTTTAACCACTAGCGACAGAGCAAGGGACTAGCTTCGCATCAAGCGGGTGTCGTGACCTAAATAACGTAGCTATTTAAAGCTTAGTCTGGTCAGAATGGCCTGTTAGATTTCTCTTTCAAGCCTCACGCCTTTAGGCTGAGGTTTCTGACATCAGTAAACAACTTGCGATCGGGCTGGCGTGTTTGAGAGTTCGATCGACTCTCAAGACTTAATGTTAAGGCTAAAATTACGATCTTGCACTCGATCGAATATCTGGCGAGGGGTGACACCCCCTAAGACAAACAAATTGAGCGCAATTTTTAGCTTGCAGTTCCCTGTTAAAGTGTGCAAATGCTGATATCTTATCGTATTTGACCCTTAATTGACGATAATCGCATTTAAAAAGCATGGGACTAAGGCAAAAAAGAAATTGAAACAGTAGACTTCAATAGCATAAAGAATTAGGGATGGGCTAGAAGCCCATCCCACAAATTGTTTTTTGTGGGATGGGATTTGAGAAGCGCCAAAATAATTAGGGACGGGCTAGAAGCCCATCCCACAATCTTTCTTGTGGGATGGGCTTCTAGCCCGTCCGATTATTGGTGCGGAGTGTACGGACTACTTTTTATTTTTATCGGGAATCCCGCTAGTTTTTAACATATCAGCAACTGTGCCGCAGTAACTCGGCATTCCTATGGTTTCGGGATTCACAAGATTTTGATAGGTAAAATGGCGGTAGCTGATGCAAAATCTATCCCAAGCAGCCACTTGAATTCGGAACAGCCAAATAAAGAAATCGGCCAGCCAAGGTGACAGAGTTATCCGAAAAAATATCTTTTTATTCAAATACTCGCAAGCTTGTTCTACCACTTCGTTAGCTGTAATCGCCGGATTTCCTAGCACAAAATGTCGCGGTTCATCGGAAGCCGGCGGATGTTCAACTAAATAATTAACTACTTTAGCAATATCTGCGCCGTGGATGAAGTGAAAACTGCCATCTGCCTTAAACCAGCGAATCAAACCAATCCATTTTGCGACAAGTGGCAGGCCAGATGACAAGTGAGAGACTGGTTTTTCGGCGTCTCCTCCCAATACTAATGTCGGGTAAAGTGCCGTAATCGGAGGCACATTTGTCAAGGCTGACAAATGCACCATGCAGTTGTATTTTGAGCTAATATAATCTGTCCCCAGTTCCCCGGCTTCTTTAAGCAAATTGTTGTCTCTACCGAGAATGCTGGCCGTTGAAAAATAAATTACTTGTTGGCAAGTCTGTGGCGAAAGTAGTTGAATTAGCTGGAGAGTTTTCGTTACGTTAACGTCAAACACTTCTTGAGTTCCTCCCCAAGCAGTGGCAGCTAAAATTGCTACATTAATTGTTTGCAAAAGTTCGGCGTGTTGCTCGATATCTCGCATATCGCCTTGTATGATATTGATGCCGGGGCGGGCTTTCCAGTCAAATTTTAATTTTTCGGGGTTGCGAACTAAGAGGTAAAGTTCGTGGTTTGTTTCTTGAATCAAAGTTTCGGCCATGTAGTGACCGATACAGCCACTTGCACCCGTTATGAAAATTTTTTTGGCGTTCATTTTGCAGAAGGGGAAGGGGGGGACGGCAAGGGGGAGAATAGGGCTGTTTCATTCTCCTGCAATCCGCCAGGGGTTGAAACCCCTGGCGTCGGGCAAAAGTCGGTTGAAACTGAGATGTTGCGCCATTCTCAATTACTTGTTTAGGAACAGGCTTTTCGGCCTGTTCCACAAAGAGTGAATTTTCTTGTGGAACAGGCCGAAAAGCCTGTTCTTGAGAAGGGTGCAAGATGTGAGTTGAAACCGACTGAAGAGTACCATTGTTAATAAAGGGCTTTTTTGTGGCTGGGGGCGGGTTTATTTAACCTGTCTGCACTCTTTAAAGCTATTGGTGAACCCGCCCCTACGGGATGTTTTATTGGCAAGGGTGCTCTTCGGTGAGTTAAAACCGATATCTTGCACCATTCTCAATTAGCCGTAGGGGCGGGTTCGCCAACAGTTTTAAAGCTTGCAAATAGGTTCTATAAACCCGCCCGACCCCACGAAAAATCCTCTTATTGATATTGCTGCAATATCTCAGTTAAAACCGACTGAAATATTAATCTTTAGTCCTCATAGCGAGGACTTTAGCTATGAGACAGGGGTTTCAACCCCTGTCGGATTGTCGGACTCAAGCAGCAACTGCAAGCAATTTGTCGGCTTGTTTTGCCGTTTCAAAGAAGAAACGCACGTTGTCTTCGGGAGTACCCGGTAATACACCGTGTCCCAAGTTGAGGATGTGTCCGCGCGGGCCGGCTTTGCGAATTGTATCAAGAATTCGATCGCGAATAAACGCTTGAGAACCAAACAACACGCCCGGATCGAGATTTCCCTGAACGTTCATATTCGGGCCCAAACGTCGGCGCGCGTCGGCCATGTCAACCGTCCAATCGACGCTGATGATATCCGCGCCGGATGTTGTCATGCGTTCGAGGAGGCCGGCGCTACCGGTGACTAACAGAATTAGCGGGGTGTCAGGATGGGTTTTTTTGACTTGCTCGAATACTTGTTTCTGGTAAGGTAGAGCGAAGGTGTCGTAGTCCTGCGGGGAGAGTTGGCCGGCCCAGGAGTCGAACATTTGCACGACTTGCGCGCCGCAGTCGATTTGATAGCGCACGTAAACGGCGATCGCATCTGCAAATTTCGACAGCAACTGATGCAGTAAAGTTGGATCGGAAAATGCCATGTTTTTGATGACGGCATAATCCTTAGAACCTTTGCCCTCAACCGCATAGGCCGCCAGCGTCCACGGCGCGCCCACAAAACCGAGCACGGTGGATTTGTTGCCGACTTCTTCGCGCAGGGATTTCAGGATAGTTTTGATAAACGGCAAGCTTTCTTCCGGGTTCAGCGGTTGCAGCGCGTCGATTTGCTGCTGAGTGCGGATGGGTGAGTGGATAATCGGGCCTTTACCTTCGGCGATGTCCATGTCGATGCCCAAACCGGGCATGGGGGTGACAATATCGGAAAACAGAATTACGCCGTCGGGTTGAAACGCGCGCCACGGCTGAAGGGAAACTTCGATCGCCACTTCGGGAATTTCGGAACGTTCGCGAAACGAGGGATACTTTTCTCGCAAATCTCGATAAGCCTTCATGTAGCGCCCGGCTTGACGCATCATCCACACGGGCGGGCGGTCTAGAGTTTCGCCGCGGGCTGCCCGCAACAACAAGGGAACTTCATTTAATGCCGACATTTTAACTTTTCTCTACCTTAGATATTTCAATGCCTTTGGTAGCTTACCACTGTGCGATCGTCCTTTTTGACAAAAAATTCATCTGTCAGCGGGGAGGGAGATGAGGAAAGTGGCTGAGTTCGATAGCAACCTTCTGGCACGGTCAAGGAATTCTTAATAGGTGAAACTCTTGCTAATAGGGAATTTTCACATCCACCCTTTTGCTACAATGACCATGCAAACTAACAGAATCCGCGACCGCGACCTCAAGCAGACGAAGCCTCTAGCACTGGTGCAGCGGCAAAGCGCAGAAAATCACAACCGCGAAATAAAAATATGTTTTTTGACAATTGGTTTGAAATAATTCGGATTTTGACGCTCGGCGTTTCCGCTTACGCCGCGCTGATTTTTTTGCTGCTAGTTTCCGGCAAGCGAACTCTGTCGAAGTGGAATGCCTTCGATTTCATCGTTACCATCGCCCTCGGTTCGACGCTGGCGACTGTCATCATGTCAAAAGACGTTTCCTTCGTCGAGGGCGTTTTCGCCCTCGGCTTACTCATCGGGCTGCAATTCATCGTCACGTGGCTTGCGGTGCGGGTAAAGTGGGTAAAAAATCTCATCAAAGCCGAACCTACTATGCTGCTCAGCCAAGGCCAATTTCTGCCTGTGGCGATGCGGCAGCAGCGCGTGGGTGAATCGGAAATTCGGGCGGCGATTCGGGGGACGGGCTGCGCGTCGATCGAAGAAATCGAAGCAGTCGTGCTGGAAACCGACGGCAGCATGAGCGTTATCAAAAAATCTCCGAACAATTCGCGATCGGCTCTCAAAGATGTAGCTTAGTCGATCGTTAAATCTGTAGAGACTCATCTTATATGGTGCGTCGCTGCTCCATTTTCAAGCTTAATAGTAGATTTTACTGGGCGACGCACCCTACGGTTAATTAAATCGAAACTATCTCGTCACGCACACTCCGCCCACAACTACCCGACATTGATCTGGGCTCGCATCGAATCTACTATCATTCCGCCTCGCCGAATCTAAATTTCTAGTCCGCGAATTGTAGTAATAATCTCCCGCCGGAAACCTTCTATTCGGGACAGCGCAGTAAGTTGAATCTTGATTACCCTCGTCAAACCTTACTCTCACCATAGAACGTCTCTCGCGACAATCAACAGACCGCAAGCCAAAATCATCTTGCAGAAGCTGTGATCTGTCATATTGACCGTCATATCGATCGTCATCTCGCCTCGTGTACCAATCGTCCCGCGAATTGCGAGATCGTCTGTCGCCCCCATCAATTCCCGCAACTTCCAGCGTGTAGTTACCGCCCCTGGCAGCATCTTTTGCTAACACTAACAGTTTGTAATCGCCACTACGGGGAATTTGATAATTAAAAGAACGGTCTTGCGTAAAAGCGACTTGTTTGTTGTTCCCGTAAAATAGCACCATGACGGGAGTAAAACCGCGGCTTCTATCTGTATCTAAAAACACTTCAATGTTGTCGCCTTCCCTGGCGCTGAATGTGTATTCTTGGCCGCGCAATTCTTCCGTTGGAGAACCCGGAACCCACATATTCCGAAAACGGTAAATCGGGGAAGTGCGGCGAATTACTCCGGCAACGCGATCGTTATTCCGTATCTGTTCGCCAACAGCACTAGACGAAATGCTCGTAAGTGCCAATCCTGTAACTAGGAATGCGGCAGCAATACTGTTTAACAAGTTGTGTGCTTTCATATCAACCTCTGGAAAATTTAAAATTTTTTTTGCTTTCTTGGCGCAGACATTTGCATACACAATCCATTTTAAATGTAATTTCTGCCAACCGTGTCAACCTCACCTAACGGGAATATTTAGCGGGTGCAAAATCTCATGTTAAAGTTATAGACGTTGAGCCCTAATCTAAAGTTGCGATCGATCGCCACAAATCAGCAATCCCGATTCAGCGTCGAGACTCGCCATAATTCCCATCGGTAAAGCAGCGTTAACTCCCTCGTGCCCGAAAGGCAAATCCGAGACAATCGGAATATTCAAGTCCCCCAGCCGATCTCGCAAAACCTCTTCAATGCTAAAACTGGGAATACTCGGCTCAATCTCGCAGCGGCTGAAGCGTCCCAAAGCAATGCCCCGCACCCCAGTGAAAGCCCCCGCCATCCGCCACAAAGTCAACATTCGATCGACCCTGTAAGGAGCCTCGGAAACATCCTCAAATGCGAGAATAACCCCCGTCAAATCCGGTTGATACGGGGTTCCGAGCAAGTGAGAAGCCACCGTCAGATTCGCCGGAAACAGCGGCCCCGTGGCTTGTCCGCTGCCCCATCCTTTACCTTGCAAAGATTGTAAGGGACGACCTTCGATGCAGTCAAAAAGTCGATCGACAGACCAATCCGGTTCATCCGCCAAAGTTGTCAGCATCGGGCCGTGAACGCCCCAAATCCCCAATTTGTCGTGATTCCACAGCAAAGCAGTAATATCTGAAAAGCCGATTAACCATTTCGGCGAATGGGAATCGGGAGTTGGAAATTGGGAATTTTCCGCCTTTCCCACATTTCCTTTTTCCAAAAGTCGAGTGCTGCCGAAACCGCCTCGAACACAGAGAATACCGCGACAATCCGGGTCATTGAGGGCATCTGCTAGCTGTCGGACGCGGTTTTCGTCGGAACCTGCCAAATAGCCCCAGCGATCGTCAAAACCCGGTGTTAATTCAATTCGATAGCCGCGAGATTTCCAAATTTCTACACCCTTTTCAAAGTTGGTTGATTCTCGCAAAGTGCCACTAGGGGCAATTACTTTGAGCAAATCTCCTGGTTGCAGAAATTTTATGTCAGTCATTTGTTATTAGTTATTAGTTATTTGTTATATCGTGTTTTGTGAATTAACGGTAATTCTGTAGGGGCGGGTTTTACCAACCATCAACTATTAAAACAAACCATCTCCAAAACCCGCCCCAAACCCAGGGACTATCGACATCAACCTTACCCACATTTACATATTTCGTTGGGTGGGGCGGGTTTTCGAGATTGTCTGTTTCATGCGGAAATTTTCTGTGAACCCGCCCCTACGGGATAGGGTTGATTATTGATTTAGGAGTGAGTTTTTCAGATTATTTGTTAATCATTACTAAGGTAAAGTTAGAATTTCCACCCCAGAATCAGTCACAGCCAGAGTGTGCTCGAATTGAGCCGAAAGCTTTCCATCCTTGGTGATAGATGTCCAACCATCGGCGAGAATTTCCACTTCCCAAGTACCCTCATTAATCATCGGCTCGATCGTAAAAACCATGCCTTGTCTGAGCTTTTTTCCCGTGCCTCGCTTGCCATAGTGCAGAATTTCCGGTTCCGTGTGAAAGACTCGGTGAATCCCGTGCCCCGCAAAATTTCGCACTACCGAAAAACCCTGTGCTTCAGCATATTCTTGAATCGCTGCACCGATGTCGCCGGTACGAGCACCCGGTTTGACTTCGGCAATTCCTCTTCTTAAACATTCCTCGGTTACTTCAACTAATTTTTTCGCTACCGGTGAAGGTTTACCGACAAAAAAAGTTTTGGAAGTATCGCCATGATAACCATCAACTAAAGGGGTTACATCAATATTAATAATGTCACCTTCTTTAAGAATTTGTTTCGCATTGGGGATGCCGTGACAGACTACTTCATTGACGCTTGCACACAGAGATTTGGGAAATCCTTTATAGCCTAGGGGAGCGCTTTTTGCTCCGTGTGCCAAAGTCCAGCGTTCGGCTTCGTCGTTAATTTCTAAAGTGCTGACACCCGGTTTTACCATCGGTTCGAGATGCAGCAGAAGTTCGGCCGCTAAACGGCCGGCTTGGCGCATTTTTTCGATTTCTCTACTGGATAAAAGCACTAAACGTTCGGTTGCCATAGTTTTTTTCTGTTTTCTTTTTTGTGGTCAATTAAGAGTTTATTTAACTCAATTTGAGAATAGATTTGAACCAGTGTTCGCAACGATCGCCCAAAGCTGCTAAAGAATATTCTACCTCTGCTTGTCGCCGGCAAGCGCTGCGGTCAATTTTGTCTAAACGGGCGATCGCACCTACCAAGCCATTTACGCTATCAGGCTGCACTAAAAAGCCCGTCAGTCCGTCTCTAACAATTTCCGCCGGCCCCCCGCGCTCGTAAGCAATCACGGGTACACCGCACGCTAAAGCCTCGATCGCGACATTTCCGAAAGCTTCCACCCAACGTGGTGTCATCAACAATGCTTGGCACTGACGGGTTTGCTCTTGCATTTGGGTTGTTGTCAAAAACCCTAAATATTCTACCGGAGCATCCGGGTAATCTGCACAAATTTTTTGCCAATAATCCTCATCTTGCATTTTGCCCATAATTTTCAGGGGAATGCCTGTAATTTTCGCTGCTGCTACTGCATCTTCTAAGCCTTTTTCCGGGGCGATGCGGCCTAGCCAAGCTAATTTAGACTGGGATTTGTTGCAAAATTGGTACAGCGATAAATCAATGCCGCTTCCCAACAACTGACATTCCTCGGCAAAGGTGAATGTTTTGGCTTGAGAAGCGGTGTGAACTCCGATCGTACCAGGAAACTGGGCGGCGGTTTGTTCGGCAATGCGATCGAGGGCTGCAGAAAGGGATCCCATGCTGATCAAATGTGCGATCGGAGTCCTAAAAAATGGTGTCAAATAAAACGGCAGCCAATCGTAGGCAAAATTAACAATGACATCCCATTCATCCTGAACTTGGCGAGCATATTCCCACATATTCGCCAGCACCGAGTCCGCGGGCATCACAATAGGAGCATGGTAATCTTGTGTTTGGGCGGTTACTTGCAACTCACCCGTTATTTCGATTACAGAAATTGATTCTAAGACTGAACCTATCGGCGCTACAACTCCTATTTTATGACCCCGACTCTGCAATTCTTTAGCTAGGTTAAGGAGTGTAAGTTCGACTCCGCCGCCCAACCCCGAACCGAGTTGACCGACAGAAGTTGACAGAAACAATAGTTTTAAAGTGTTATTAGTCATTAGTTATTAGTCATTAGTTATTAGTCATTAGTTATTAGTCATTAGTCATATCATGTCCGGTCGATTATCCTGATTCCAGTAGGGGCGGGTTCACCAATAATATTTGCCAAAAACGGACAATCTCACAAACCCGCCCCGACCTATGTATTGTGGGCGATCGATCGGACATGATATCAGTAGTCATTAAGCTGTTCGGCATTTAAAGGGCTTGCGTAAGGTGCGTCAGCATCTAAGGTTTTCCGTTTCAGCGTAAGGGTTCGCGAATGACGCACCTTACTAGCCTCGTTACTGGTTTAAATGCTCCACAGCTTAGTCAGCCGTCACTAATTCTAACATAATCTAAATTATAAATTCTCCCATCTCAAATCTCTATTTTCAAATTATTTAAAAATTGCTACATTTATTAATCCATCCCAGAACGCGGACGGAGGCGGTTTAACTGATTGATTGCCCAGCGAGCAGTTTCCTGAACTTCTGGATCTGGATCGTCCGTCGCACGGTGCAACAAGTAACTGATTTGATTCACCAATTCGTAAATCCGCGTCAAGTCGCGAATTGCATTTTTACGCACTTCGGGATTTTCATTTTGCAGCGAGATTGACCACGCATTATTCATGGGTTTGAGCGTGCGAATGCCAATTTCCGAGAGACTTGCCAAAATTAAACTGTACTGCTTGGAGTCGGAATTTGCTAGCAAATCGAGCAACGGCTCAACTGCTCTGGAATCTCCCCGCTGACCTAGTTCCCAAATTGCTTTGCATCTCTTTGCCGGATTTAGCTGCTGCAAATCTTCAATCAGTGCTTCAATAATATCAACTTGATGTCTACGATCCGTTTCGGGAAGGGTAATATTTTTCTTCTTCGCTAGGGAATCGGTTTGATTAGTTGTTTCGGGAATGTTGAAACCTGTGTTGCTGTATCCGTTGCTGTGAGTTTCCAAGGGCGAGGTGTCGGAATTAATTCGATCGCCCTCGACGGCTGCATCATCGGGTTCTGGTTGCCGGGATTCCATGATAAAAGGTTGAGCGCTGCTCTCAATACTGTGGCTTTTTGGCAAACCAAAAGGGTAGGGCAAGGCTGACAGCGATTGTCCCCCAGAAGAAGTCTCTTGTGGCCTAATTTGGTGCGAGTTTGTAGGAGAATCGGGATTAGTGAATGGAGAGTTTTTTGGGTTGTGGCGCTCAAATCTTCCCCGTCTTCGCTTAGGATAATTTGACTCGTCACTGCTAACTAATTTGAGCATGATAAATACTGCCGCTGCCGTGACGACAACTGCTGCCAAACCCAACATTAAGAACCCCCGCTGACGAGACAAAATGACGAGCAAATTGGATACCGATTTCGGGATCTTAGAATTAGATTTGGACGTTTTGGACGGCTGAGATTTGCTTTTATCGGGCGCTGGAGACGGTTTTAGAGGCTTGGAATTCTGGCGATCGTCCGGGGGAGAGTTCGCCTGAGCAATTTCTTGGGAAACAGCACGCGCAGAGGCATTGAGTACCTGTTGCCCTCCGTCGGCACTTGGACTGAACGCAACGCCCAGACAGGCAATGCAGGTGAACAAACATACAGAGGAGCGGTAATGCGCCATAAGACTCAATCCGGGTTTTGAGAGGCAACGCCGCATGACGAGCTTTAGTTTAACCGTGAGTTAGCTCGATCCTAGCTGCTATGGGCTTAACTAACTCACAAATAGCACCAGACTAGCGAAAAACCCTGGTTTGAGAGGGCACCGAGCCAGATATTTCTTATAAGCACAATTGTGTCATTGACGTGCAACTCCTTTAAATAATTAGTTTAATTAGTTTAAAACGAACAACTACATTGGCGGCCGCGACTTTAGCAGCGGCATCCCGAAAGTTGATTGCAGCTAATCTCACCTACGTGCAGTGTGCAGTGCAGGCCGCGCAGCCCAGCACTGCGGGGGCGTTAGCAGACGATTGTGGCTAGCCGTCGATTTCTCACCAATAGCGTGGCATGACCAAAAGTTTAACAAGCTTCCGAGCCTGCAGGTCGATCGTTTTTGTGTGAATTTGGGCGGAAGTGGGACAGGGGCATTGGCACTGCAAACGTGAAACAGGGTTTTTTCGTTAATTCTTCGCTGCTAAACCGCATATTTTCCGTACATTCCAGGACGCACTCTCGATCGAAGAAACCGGGTTTTTTTACGAAAAATGCTGTAACAAAGAGAGCGCTGATTTGACAGATGTTAATTTGCAGCGGGCAATTATGGCGGATAGAAGTGTTTGGGCGATCGACTAAGATAACCGTTAGGAAATATTGTATTTAGCTAGCAATCGCCAAAAATCATACTATCTTGTAAAAGTAGGGTCGGATTTAGTTAGGATTTATAGTGAGAGCGAGTAGACCCTTTCACGCAGGCGTCCTCTGTCAACGTTCTGTTTATTTGTACCCAATTAGGAGCGCGAATTAAATAACTTACAATTTTAATTGTTATTGTGGGATGGGCGTCCCGCCCGTCCTTTTTGGACGGG
>NZ_JAUBUY010000018.1:0-130901 GCF_036705565.1 Microcoleus sp. AT8-B5 | reverse complement strand
TCCCATTCTGGCTCAATCGCTGCTTTTACAACTGCTTGTAAGGCGCGGTCGTACATAGTAGGTATTCCTAAATGTCTTGACTCATTACTACCCGGCTTGGGAATCCTTACCCGACGAGTCGGTTGTGATTTGCCAGTTGTTTTGAGTTGTCTTACTAGCTTAATTCGTTGCTTTGGGGTTAGTAGTTTAATACCATCCACTCCTGCTGTACGTTTGCCAGTGTTATCTTGTGTTACCCGCCGTACCGCTACCACCTTATTAGACCATGAATTAATCAAGGTCTTTTGAAGTTTACGAACTGCTTTAACGTCGCCACGCTCACTTGCTCGATAGATACGTTTTTGCAACTTGAATGTCAATCTTTCAGCTTTTCGCCAATTGATTTTATTCCATTCCACCGTCGGGTTATCCCGCGTTTTAGACTTATTCATTGCTACTGAGTTCCTATCTTTGAAGTTATCATGTGTCTGTCTGCATATCTCTGTCATTACAACAGAGCGTTGGCTTTTGACACAATCCTTCTCTCATATATTATTCGTTAGCTACTTACTGGGTAATCGACCTGTTTCCAGAAATATATGAGAGTTACTTCGTTCCGAATATACATTGTTTGAGCTTTTAGTGTAATGCTCTCCACCGGGTTTCTGGGCAGTGCTTATAGGTCGTACAGGAAAACGCCTATGCCCTATCCTTGCCTTTTGGCTTGGTCTTATTCAGCCCTTAGACCATCTACAATAACGATGGTTCAGACACATTTTTGCTTTCGCTACACATGAACTCTTGCTCGGCAGTTACCAGTTTCGGCTACCAGTAGTCTGCCTTTTATCCCCGCTTTACTTTGTTAGTTGCTACCTAGCAAAATAGGGGATATGCTTTTACCGCTGCACTTGCGGACTAGGACTAGGGACTTGTGAATCCTGCACCTAGATGTATAATCAGTTACACTAACCAGAGGGTTAGGCTAATCGTCCTTGGATATTCTTTATCCATTTGGATTAAACGAGTCGCACTCCACGCAATTGTACTGTACCCCTGTCCAATAATTACGCCTTTGTGATATTCATGGGTTCTGTCTTGTAATGTTTTGGCATGACTGTCTGCCCCATGCAGTATGATCGATTGCCACTAAAACGTGTTCCGTTGAGGATGCTTCCTTCTGTAATTGCTCCAGATACAGCAGCATCAGTTTTTTCCGGTCTGGTCTACAGTCTTGCAATGCCTCGTAGACGCTCTTGCATTGACGATGGAATAATGGATTGAGCGAAAATTCCGCCAAACAGGCTGCATTCCGGGTCGTCATCACTGCATCCATCAGCTCGAATGTCGCATAGGAGAGCTTTTACTAATAACTCGTATGCTGCTTGACGGAATTCCTTTAATCGTTCACTGTTCATTTAGGGAGTGGATAGGTTTTCTTTTTCACCCTTATTCTCTCCCGGCGCGGTGGCTTTAGTTCTTCTCAAAGCCACCGTTCTCATCTTTATTTAGTCTAAAGTACAGCAAGTAATGATGGGACATCAAAACAGGGTAGTTCAACTTGCAAATACTTATCTCCACACAGATTTTCTGGGTTACCACCTCTATACAGAATCCGAGCTTGAGCCTGCGCCCACGTTACCACTTCTGAACGTTCTGTGTCATTGAGTCTAGAGGCAATTGTTTGCAAAGCTTTTAGCGTCAGCGCTCGATCGATTACCCCAGATAGCATCGTTGCTTCAAAACAATGTTCCATATATTCGTAGGGGATCTGCTCGTAGTCCGGGGGCGGGGCGACGCGCATCAAATGCTGGTCGATCTCCTTTCTGCGATCGAGATTTACCAGGGAAGCAATAAGAGGCAATATTGGTACTAAGACGGCGGGTGGGGGAACTTTTCGATGATATCGACGGGAATTTGGCGAAAGATAGGCACCCCTAAGAGTTTTTTCCCACTCTCTCATCGCTCTGTCGGCTTCAGGACAGCATTCGTGAAACCTGACCCATTTCTCTAAATCAATTGCCACATTCCGTCCCATCTGCTGTGCTAGCAGCGACAACGCCTTCGTGACTACCTGCCGTATCAGTTCGGCTCGCTCCCCGTCTGGACTTCCTGTCCAATCTCTCAGGCGATAGCGAGTCTGATGCTCAATAAAAGCCTGGGTATAAATGGACTCCCAGATGGACGGTTGCTCTAATAGAGCATTTGGCAATCCCAGCAACGGTAGAAAAGGAGCTGTCCAAGGTAGAGTTGGTAAAGACAAAGCTTTCAAGTAATTTCTGCTTTCCCAATCTCCCCAAGATAATTTAATTTCCAAACAGTGTTCTTTTGTCATATTCCTCAATTTTTACATCGTACTCGTTCTTGAATTCATCCGGGTGCATCTCACTTTTGCGAATGTGTCAAAAAAGAGTTAAAATGAAAAAGCTAGTAAAATCGTCAAATAAAGATGAGGTAAATAAAATGACACCCTCAGACCAACAACAGCTAAAAGCCCACTTAAAAGCGGTAGCAAAAATTCTTTACAGAAATACAGAGCCAACTGAGTTAAAAACTTTTGAAAGTATAGAAAAAGCAGTCCGTCAGAAAATGTTATCAGAGGTTGGTCCAGAAATAGGTAGCTTTTTTTTTCAGCAGTATCAGGAATTCAAACAGGAAAACCCCGAAAAATAAAATCAATAATCAGCTCGCTCGACATTACAGATAATCAGGCAAAATATTTTGGCTTAAAAGCTTACAGTCAATTTAGTCCAGTCATGGAAAATTGCTGTCTTTTAATCAGTGCTAACGAATCTTATCAAATGGCAAAAAAAGATTTGGAAAAATTTACTGGGATCAAAATTTCTCACAGTACATTACAAAGATTAGTCAAAAGACAAGAATTTGAATTGCCTACATCTCAACAAGGAGTCAAAGAAATTACATTGGATGGCGGTAAAGTCAGACTACGCAACGCAACCAAGGGCGAGAGCTGTTACTGGAAAGACTATAAAGCCGTGTGTTTAGATAATATTTATGCGGGAGCGTTTTTTCAAAATAATCAAGATTTAATTGATTGGACTAATAGCCAAAAATTACTACATCCTATGTATTGCCTCGGAGATGGCCATGCCGGAATTTGGAACATATTTAAAGAAATTGGAGACAATGAACAAAGACAAGAAATCTTAGATTGGTATCATCTGAAAGAAAATCTCTACAAGGTAGGGGGTTCAATAAAACGATTAAAATTAGCAGAAAATATGTTGTGGCAAGGCAAACTTGATGAAGTTATAAATTTATTTAAAGACTTTAAAGGTCAAGCATTTAAAACGTTTTGCAATTATTTAGAGACCCATCGCTGCCGAATAGTGAATTACCAATACTACAAAGAAGAATCCATAAGTTCGATTGGTTCGGGAACAGTTGAATCAACAATAAAACGCATTGGATTAAGGGTGAAAATATCGGGAGCGCAATGGAATATTGAGAACGTTTCCTCTATGCTTGCTCTTCGCTGTGCTTATCTCAACGGTCAACTTTCAATTTGATGTATGTGCCAAAGTGAGATGCACCCTTTTGATGAACCGTATATACACCTCGTTTCACCGCCGTCTCAACATTCAGTCCAGCTACAGACCAATCAGCGAGAATGAACTCGCCGGATAGCAGAGATGTCGTTTTGCTAGTTAATGGAACTATCAGGATATCTTCAGAGGTGTGCGGTGCGCTAACTACAACGGCAGGTCTTACTTTAGAGCTGGATAAGTCGGAGAAAGGGTATCGTACTAGAATAATGTCATTTTTGGAGTAGCTGGGCATAAATATCATCCTCGGTATTATCCCAAATTGCATCTAGCGATACTCGGCTTGTCTGAAGCCAGAATTCAGACTCATCATCAGGTAGGAATGTTACCAGAATCCTTGCACCTTCAGGAATTTCTGTTTGTTCCAACAATTCAATTTTGCCTTGGCGAACGATCGCCCAAAGTGTCTTTAGCATAATAGGGTGACTCCTGAATCGTTAGGGTCGTATCTCAGTATATCCGATTCGTTGACAACTTGCGGAATAATTACTAACATTTCGCTAGCGCTGTTGTTTTCAATCCTAAAACAGAGGAAATAGTATAATGGATAGCTTAAATAATTATCGCAAACTTGTTAAGCAGCTCCTTACTGAATACGCTGAGATTCCCGTTTTTGACATTGGGATACAAAATGAAATATTTTTTGATTTGGAAAATGACCGTTATATGTTAATAAATATAGGTTGGTTTAATTAGCAGCGCATTCACCATTGCGTGATTCATATTGATATTATTGACGGTCAGGTGTGGATTCAAGCAAAGAATACCGATCGCCTGATTGCTGAGGAGTTAGTTGCAGCGGGAATTCCGGCCAAATCAATAGTTTTGGGGCTTCAACCGCCTGATGTTAGACCTCATACTGCTTATGGAGTTCCTTGTAGTGAGCAGCAGCGAGAATGTTTGAAAGTATGATGGAGTGGAAGGGATTTGAATTGGAGGGCGATTCCCTACGGGATAGCTTCGCTTCACGGACTTCAAAAACCTTTAAAGCAGGCGATGGGAGAAGGTTGTAGAAAGGTGAGGGTGATGAGGTGCGATCGCTTTTAGGAGTGAAGGGGCGATCGTCACTCAATCCCATGTTCTATACAAGTGTGTAAACAAGTTTATGTGACTGGGATTTTGACTACAGAGCAATACCGCAACTTGAAAGCCTATTCAAGAAATGTGGTAAGATATAACCATTCACACTTTTAGTTTTCCATGACTCACCATACTCTCCATTCTCCCAATAAGCTGTGGGAAGATGTCCATAGGGAGCATGGATTGAAAAAGTAAGATCGTTATATTTTTTTACATCGCCACTGCCGTCTTTACCAGGAATGTACCATCCTATGAGTTTATGAAAATTATTTTGTAATTCTATTCTTTTATTCATCTCTTCCAAGCGATTTCCTTTTCTTTCACTGGGTAGACGAAGCAGAATAAATAGTGCATCCCCTTGTATTCCTAAAATAATTCGCCTTTGTACACTAAACCCAAAGCGACCATTGCTATATTTAAGCCAAAGTCGATCGATCGTAGAAATGTCTTTACAAGGGGTGGTTTCGTGAGTTGCTGTAGTTATAGCGTGTTCACCATACCTCGAATTTCCTACGCTGAATATTATCTTCCCTGTTTCTTCATCAGCTTCTCTCCATTTTCCCTCCGCTAGTAGATCGCGAAGGCGTGTGTAGTTAGAGTAAGTATTCGCGCTGCTGTCAAGTGATACTTCAAGATTTGAATAATCAACTTGACTGGCTTTAGTCCTACTTGATGCCTTGCTAGATTGATTGCTGCTTGATGCCTGTGACATTACGAAGTAGGCAACTACAGCCAACACAATTAAAATCAAAATCCACATTGATAGTTATCCTTTGGTAAGTGTAGCGGGATTGCAACTCAATCCCGTTTTTTATACTTTTTTGATAAGTTAATATTGTTTTGCGATCGCGACTGGGATTGCCAAACGATATTGCAACACGACAACCTAGTTAATACAGATATCAACCTGGAATCATTTAAAAAGACTTTGGCTGTCTACATCCGACAAGTCAAATGTAAACAATCACACGCCCTCTTATATCTCCTTTGTACACAGTGGAACCGTTTACAAAGATGTCTCCCTCCCCTGGATCGGCATCAAAATGTGCTTCTCCAGCCTCATCAGTCCATACATTCTGTGTAACGCCCCTTGCCCAACTATCAAACCCTAGAGCTACTTTTTCGTCTTTTGCAGGTTGACCGTTATTTGTGTAAATTACTTTGACTGTTACCATTATTGACTCCTGCGATATTACAGGTTGATGGAGTATTTCATTAATTTGTCTGCCCAACCTTGAATCATAATAGGGACTCAAACTCATCTTTGTCAGTGAGAAAAAGTGAGAAAAAGTGAGAAAAAGTAATGACTTTCCCCAAATCGCCCTAAAATCTCCTCTCAGCTAGATGCCCCTAGAGTTAAACTCTTGTAAATAACCCCTCTCACAACCCAACTTCCTTGGCCTACGACAACACCTGCAAATATCTAGCAGAAAAATTCCCCGCCGCCTTCGTCCGCTGGCTGCTACCAATTGACGAACCCACCGACGTTCAGGTACTCAAAACCGAACTAATTCAAGAACCCATCCGAGCCGATTCTCTCGTTTTCCTGCAAACGGATAACCAAATCCTGCATCTGGAATTTGAAACCCGGCCCTACTCCGACCCGCCGATCGCCTTCAGAATGCTAGACTACTACGTCAGGCTCAAACGGCAATACTCCTGTTCCATCAATCAAGTAGTAATCTTTTTGCAGCAAACAGCCTCAGAACAAGTTTTTGTATCGGAGTACACAGACGCGAACACCCGACACGGATATCGAGTTATTCGCCTCTGGGAACAAGACCCCGCTTTACTGCTGTCCGTCCCCGGCTTGCTCCCACTCGCGACACTATCCCAAACCAACTCGCCGCGAACTTTGTTAGAGCAAATAGCTACTCAGATTGCTACAATAGAAGAACCTACTCAACAAGCGGATTTACTCGCTTGCACCCAAGTGCTCGCAGGTTTGAGATTTGAAAAAAACTTAATCAGACAACTATTTAGGAAAGAAACTATGCGCGGTTCTGTGATTTACCAAGAAATTCGCGAAGATGGCCTCCTTGAAGGAAGACAACTAGGCCTCCTTGAAGGAAGGAAAGATGAGGCGCTGTCGTTCCTCACTCGCCAGTTGACTCGACGCATCGGTGCGATCGCATCTGAAACCCGCGAACAAATTCAGACTTTATCCGTAGAAGAATTAGAGGATTTAGGAGAGGCGCTTTTGGACTTTTCAGAAGCCTCAGATTTAACCAATTGGTTGAATGAACATCAGCCTTAATTCCTAAGATATAGCCTCTTATATTAATTTAATGGGTCGTTGCACATATCTCGATCCCCCTAAATCCCCCTTAAGAAGGGGGACTTTGATCAAAATCTTGTCCCCCCCCTTGTAGGGGCGGTGCCCCCGTGCCCGCCCGCCCTCTTTAGGGGGATCGGATTCTATACAGCATCATAAAAAAATGGTATTATTGTCAAAACTTCACCAAATATATACTTTAAGGAAACTTAAGCCATGACCGTTGATGAAGCAATCGCGATCGCAGAAACTCTCCTCGATGGCGAAGGCTTAAACGACGTGCAAGAGCTCATCTTCAGACAATGCTGGGAAGGCAGACATTCCTATGAAGAAATTTCTCAACTCTCTCAATATAATGATGAATACATAAAAGCGCTGGCGGCTAAACTCTGGAAACAACTCTCAGAGGCTTTTGATGAAAAGGTAAAAAAAAATAATTTACGCTCTGTTTTTAAGCGATACTTGCGACGACATCAAGTGACATTACATCGAACTCAAGTTATCGGAGTTAACCTCAGCGGTGCTAATTTAACCGGAGCCAGAATATTATTCGCAAACTTAAGTGAATCTGATTCATCAGCAGATTTACACGGTGCAATTATATCTGATAATAAGACGGCATCAGATGAAATTATCAAGGCTGAAGACGTGCATAACCAGGGAATTTTGTCTAGCACAAAAGAACGGATTTATCACTGGAATGATTTGCGCTTTCGCTGCGAAGAAGAAGTAAAAATAGCCGAAGCGCTCGATCGCACAAACACCCTATTCTTCCCCAACTCCAAAGCCCGCCTCACAACACCCGGAGGCCGACAAAACCAAGAACCAGATTTCCTCATATTCCACCAAGGCAAATGGGGTATTCTGGAAATATGGCATCCCGACACAGAAAAAGATGAAACGCGCGATCGCCTGTTTGCATCTCACGGTATCAGCATCATCCACTACTGCGACGCTAACAGATGTACAGAAGAACCCGATCGCATTGTCCAAGAGTTTTTAGACATATTGAGTCAGGGATAGGGCGATCGCATTTAGTTAAGGCGTATTTCTGTATCGATCGGCGATCGAACACGTCTTATAGGAGCCTTAAACTTCTTCATCAAGATTAGACAAAATATCTTCCAAATCCCTAGCACCATGCAAAACGCGGAGAACCTCCACCTGATCGTCTTGAAGCCGGTAAAAAATTAGATAATCTTGAAAATCCTTAATTCGCCACTGACGAATCTCCCCCATCCCAGAAGAGACCAATCGCACGACTTTTCCCATTCCCGGTATCGTCGCTAATTGGGCAAAAGTGGCTTCGGCTAACTCCAGAAATCGCTCCGCAGCACGAGCATTTCCATTGAGCAGAATATAGTTTGCCTGTTGTCTGAGATCCTGCGTGGCACGATTTTTGACAATTAATCGATCGCTCATACTGGTTGTGAATCGCCACCCAAAACCGATGCCCGCAAATTCTGCCAGTACGCAGCCGTAACGGGTTCTCCATCCGAGTCTAAACCCTCTTGCAGTAAACCTTCTAGTTTGGCTTGTGCCCGTTTCCGCTGGCGATCTTGCTGCACCAAATCTAGAAAATACTCTACCGCACTGGCATAAGCCCCTGCCTGAATTTGAGCCTCAATATAGGTTTGCAGCTCTTCTGGTATGGCAAGAATAACGTTCATCGTCAACACAGATTTAGGATATCTATCATTGTATCGATCGGCGATCGGGCAGCACCATAAAAATTAAAATTAGCAGCTTGAACATCGGTATAAAGTTACACACCCGATCGCGTTGTCCAACAGTTTTTAGACATCTTGATTCAGGGATAGGGCGAGTGTTTTTTTCATAATGGCGATCGCATAGGGCCCAGAAACCGGGTTTTTTACAAAAATACCTCGTTGTCACCAACAGATTAGGTGAAAAACCCGGTTTCTTTGTCGGAGTGCGTCAGTCCATAAGGGCGATCGAACTTTGTAACAAAGTAGATTTGCTCTTGACAAATTACTCGATTTGTGATATGCAGGAGTGGTGGAAATTTTTAAGGGCGATGGGGATCTACTTCTGCAAAACCGGCGATCGCGATCGATCCTAACTCATTCCCCAGCAGCCTCAGCCGACGCAGCGAATCTATCCGCTACAGCTTTGCCAATTAGCGCCACCTGACTCAGAGGCAAAAACTGAATTTTTTTGACAATATCGTTAATTTCTGGGGCTTGCGAGACTGGATTGCCATCCAAAAAGCTGAGAAACTCTTCCAGAGTATAGCCGGCTCTCGCTGCGAGCTTACCCAAGTTTTCAGTATCAGGAACAGTATCGCCCCTTTCCCAAAGCTGAACAGCGGTAGCAGAAACGCCCAAAAGCTTACCAAATGCTCGCTGACTCATTGCTCCGCGCGCCGTTTTGATAATTTCACTAAGTTTTTGTCTATTTTGGATGCTCACGACTTAAAAGCTATGCGATCGTATCTACCAGTCTACTTACGAAGTGATGCATCAACTATATTTCCCAGACGACTCAGCCGCCGCCGCGAGCCTATCCATCACGGCTCTACCAATGACTGCTAACTCACTAATGGGTATACATTGAATTTTCTTAAGCAGATCGTTAGTATCTACGGGTTCCTGTACCGGCTTGCCTTCGAGGTGAGCCATGAGCTCTTCCATCGTAAACCCTGCTCTTGTCGCAATCTGAGTCAAATTTTTCGTATCTGGAAGTACCTGCCCCTTTTCCCAATACAAGACAGAAGCCACAGAAACTCCCAACAGCTTGCCAAAAGCAGTCAGACTCATCGAGCCCCGCGCTAATTTAACAACCTCACTCAGTTTTTTCTTAGCTTCTGCGTCCACGGTATCAGCCACCAGATAACCACAATTCCCAGTTTACAGAACATCAACCATACTTCCCAGAAGCTACAGCAGCAGCAGCCAGTCGCTCCATACCAGCTCGAACAATCACTGCTAAGTCACTCAGTGGCATACATTGAATTTTTTTAAGGAGCTCGTTGGTATTGACAGGTTCCGGCATTGGTTTGCCTTCGAGATGAGCCATGAGCTCTTCCATCGTAAAGCCCGCTCTTGCCGCAATCTGAGTCAAATTTTTCGTATCCGGGAGTACCTGGCCCTTTTCCCAATACTGAACAGCAGACCCAGAGACTCCCAATAGCCTACCAAAAGCGCTAAAACTCAGGTCGCCACGGGCTAGCTTCACAACTTCGCTCAGTTTCTTCCTAGCTTCTGTGTCCACAGTATTAGTCACCAGATCAACACAACTCCTAGTTTACTTATCTACCAAAAAATCTGTCTTTCTTGCTTGACAGCAAAAAGTTTACCAGTTAGAGTGTAAATACTTTTGAAATCATAATTGTATTTGTAGCCAATCAGGGGCAGTAAAAATGACTCGCAAGACACGCAATACACGTCAAAGCCTTACAGCCTCCGGTTGGCTAAAACCCCAGCGCTGGCAAATCTCCAAAATGGAAGCAGCCGAAGCCCTGAGAATTCCTGTCAACCGCATAGTCAAAGTTTACCCCAAACAACATCAAGTAATAGTCGTTTACCTCAACAAGAAAGGACAAAAATGCAGTTCTTTTTTCAGCTACAGACTATTTGCCAGATGGCAGCAGGAGGCGATCGCAGCAATTGCCAGTTGTCGAAACCAGCAAATCCTAGCACCCCTAGAAATCATAGTACAGTACGACCTCGAACATTTCAAGTATCCAGTCGTGATCGCCGACGCAATTTGGGAAGCCCTACTCAACCACATCCGCCACCTCAACAGAGAACAAAGGCTCAGCCTAGCTTGCGCCTAGTCCCCCATTAACCCCCACCTACGTTGATCATGGTTAATGCTTGGGAAAATCGATTCCTGAGATGGATATTCCTTGCATCTTCTGTACATATCGTCCTTGAGTCGCTACACACTCTGCCATTTTTTGAGCCTGTATAGGTTGACTCCTGGGATCTGGGGAGGTGCCTCTATACTCCCATACACCACCACGACCACTATTTATTACTTTTCCATTTTTTTCTAAGATTAACTCTTCTCCGGTAGCATCAATATAGAATTTCCCCTTTTGAAAAGACACGCTGCTAATTGTGATATCTTCCACTCCCTTGTAAGGATTTGCAGGGCCCTTGACAATTTTAATACAGATTCTATTGTTTTTATGTGCAATTTCTCTCCGGGAATTATTGAACATGGTTCCTTGAGAGTAGTAAGTTCCTGTGGGTAGAATTTTAGAATCTTCTTGATTACTTTTAGCCGATGACAAGGATGAAATTGATAGAAGAATAGAACTAGCAATTAGTGTTTCGAGTACCCTAAATTTCACTTCGTTTAAAACTCCATTAAAATTGTTTTTTCCGCAGGGCTCAGAAACCGGGTTTTTTACGAAAATATTGCGTTGTAGCCCGCAGATCAGGTAAAAACCCGGTTTCTTTGTCGGAGTACAAAAGTCCATAAGGGCGATCAAACTCCGTAACTAAAGTAGATTTTGCCTTGACCAAATACTCGGTTTGTGAGATGAACCTGTGGTGGAATTTCTTAAGGGCGATCGGACTCTACGAAAGCAAAACGGGGATCGCGATCGAGTTTTGTCTTTGTTGAGAATTGACCATTGGAATAGCCACTAGATCTCAATTAGCCTACTGTGTCAATGATAAGTCAAAGAAGTCAACATTAACGCAGTAAGCTTTGGGGCAAAAAGTCTCTATACTAACACTTTTTACTTTTTTAATATTTAAAGATATGGATTCTATTTTGCCTTTTCCTACTATTTTCGAGCTTGCTTTTTCTCCATCCCTGTAAATAATAATAGTGCTAGGATTGTCTGGTTGATTAATTATAGAATTTATATCATTATCCGAAACTCCAAAATCTAACTTCAAATTTTCAGCTTTTGTTCTAGATTCAGTAGATGAAAGTTTACATGTTATCCCAACTCTGCCTGAACTACCCCGTAAGTTGGGTGACATATGTAACATGGATACATATAGGTTCTTACCAACAGGAACATCATCTCGCTTCTGGTGCCAACCAGCCTCTCCAGTATTTAAACAAGTCATTGATAGTAGGTCGGTAATATTTAAATCTTTTTTTACAACTGAAGTTAAATTTATGGAAGGGGTTTTAGGGTTTTGTGACGCAGGTATGATTGTAGGTGTAGGTTGAGGCTGTGCAGATGAAGTTGGAGATACAGGATTAGGATTCATATTAAAATGATGATCGTAGAAACTAGCATCAAAAAAGTGAACATCTCCACATCCTGTATTTGTTCTACATCTAAATTCTATTGCTATAGAATCTCGTTCAGATATATTAAAATTTACTGATTTTTGCTCACCTGATTTTATGAATTGACTTGGTGCAGGATCACCATTAATGTAGACAGTGATCGTAGAAGTTCCACGTCCATCCATATAGTTGTTCTCATCTCCATCTTCTCTACCAAATTTAAGCTGAAGGCTTTTATGCCCTTCAGGGACTTTACAAGTTAGTAAAGAAATTGATTGCGCCCAGCCATATATATAGCCCATCTTGAAGGATGAGGTAAAAATTTGTTTCCCAATCGATATATCCTTACCTTGAGCGAATGAACTAATAAATCCTCCTGTTCCACTCTTCATAATACAATTTTTAGGCTCCAGTTTCACAACAGAGACTGAAGGTGCTGGTTCTGGCGAAGAAACTGATGGAGAATCCGAAGGAGTTGGTGATGGGGGAGATGAAATTGTAGGAAGTGGATCTGGTGAAGAAGTTACTGGGGGAGAAGTTACTGGGGGAGAAGAAAAGGGTGGGTTAGAAATTGTAACAGGAGTTTCAACATCTTTCGGGTGGTAATGGTCATAAACTGTAGATCCAAGACCAACTATAATTGCCACACTACTCAAAGCTATAAATAGAGGGTGATCTCCCCAGGCTTTCCAAGACATACAATAGTGAACCCCACAATGATAACTTGAATAACAAAATCAATGACCTTAGAAATCTGACTTAAGCTACGTCGCTGCTATCAACTTCATATCCAATCATGTCTTTTTCGGAGAAGCATACATTTTGAGTTAAAGTATACTTTTTCTTGACAAACTACTGACTTTGTTATGACCATGAGTGGTAGAAATTTTCAAGGGCGATCGCACCTTCGCTCCGTTCAACTGTCCTTACCCAGACGACTCTACAGCAGAAGCGAGCCTATCCATCACAGCTCTACCAATCACTGCCAACTCACTAATTGGCATACATTGAATTTTCTTAAGCAGCTCGTTGGTATTAACAGGTTCCGGCATTGGCTTGCCTTCGAGATGAGCCATTAACTCTTCCATCGTAAAGCCTGCTCTTGCCGCAATCTGCGTCAAATTTTTCGTATCCGGGAGAACCTGTCCTTTTTCCCAATACTGAACAGCAGCCCCAGAGACTCCCAATAGCCTACCAAAAGCGCTAAAACTCATGGAGCCACGCGCTAGCTTCACAACTTCGCTCAATTTTTTCCTAGCTTCTGCGTCCACAGTATTAGTCACCAGATAAACACAACTCCTAGTTTACAGATAAATCTATCTAATACTCATTCCCCAGCAGCTTCAGCCGATGCAGCGAATCTATCCGCTACAGCTTTGCCAATTAGCGCCACCTGACTCAGAGGCAAAAACTGAATTTTTTTGACAATATCGTTAATTTCTGGGGCTTGCGAGACTGGATTGCCATCCAAAAAGCTGAGAAACTCTTCCAGCGAATAACCAGCCCTCGCAGCAATTTTAGCCAAGTTTTCCGTTTCTGGAACAGTATCGCCCCTTTCCCACAATTGCACAGCAGTCGCAGAAACCCCCAAAAGCTTGCCAAACGCTCGTTGGCTCATAGAGCCGCGGGCCGTTTTGATAATTTCACTAAGTTTTTGTCTATTTTGGATGTTCACGACTTAAAAGCTACTCGACCGTACCTACAAGTAAACTGGTCAGTTTATAAATCATTATCATTTAACGCTTGAATCGTTTACTTGTCAGGGTTGACACACAAGTAAGTTTACTCTAAAATTAAAAGTATAAATTTAGTACCACTGTATCGGAGTACCCCTCACGATTTAGGAGTCCGAAAAAATGACTAATAGACGCACACGCAGGACACGCAAGACAAGCCACACACGCCAGAGCCTTACAGCCTCCGGTTGGCTAAAACCCCAGTGCTGGCAAATCTCCAAAAAAGAAGCAGCCGAAGCCCTGAGAATGCCCGTCAACCGCATAGTGAAAGTCTACCCCAAACAACATCAAGTAATAGTCGTTTACCTGAACAAGAAAGGACAAAAATGCAGTTCCTTTTTCAGCTACAGACTATTTGCCAGATGGGAACAAGAGGCGATCGCAGCAATTGCCAGTTGTCGAAACCAGCAAATCCTAGCACCCCTAGAAGTCATTGTACAATACGACCTCGAACATTTCAAATATCCAGTAGCGATCGCCGATGCAATTTGGGAAGCCCTACTCAACCAAATCTCCCGCGTAACAAGGGAACTGAGGCTGAGCAAACAATGCGCCTAGCCCCCCATCACTCCATTAATTAGTAGAAGCAGCCAACTCAGCCAAACGTTCCTGCTGATCCTGAGAAATGCAAGTTTGAATAATCCCCTCAATATCCCCTTCCAAAACACTATTGAGCGAGAAATTTTCCCCCAAACGGTGGTCGGTAGCCCGATTGTCCTTATAGTTGTAAGTGCGAATCTTCTCCGATCGCGAACCAGTACCAACCTGAGCCAAACGCCGCGACTTCACCTCATCCTGCTGCTCCCGCAACTTCATCTCATAGAGCTTAGCCCGCAAAATCTGCATCGCCCGCTCCTTATTCTGCAACTGACTGCGCTCCTCAGTACAGAAAATCCGAATTCCCGTCGGCTTGTGAAACAAATCCGCCGCAGTTTCCACCTTGTTCACGTTTTGACCGCCAGCGCCGCCCGATCGAGCCGTGCTCATCTCAATATCCTTCGGATCGATGTGAATCTCCACATCATCAACCTCCGGCATCACAGCCACCGTCGCCGTCGAAGTATGCACCCGGCCGCCAGCCTCAGTCACAGGCACTCGCTGCACCCGGTGTACTCCAGCCTCAAACTTCAGCTTGCTGTAAACGCTGTCGCCTGTAACTTCCAGAATCACCTCTTTAAAGCCGCCCATTTCCGCCAGCGACTCGCTCACCAACTTCACCTGCCAGCCTTGAGTTTGAGCGTAGCGCGAATACAGCCGCAGCAAATCTCCCGCCCAAATACTAGCCTCATCTCCGCCAGTACCCGCCCGAATTTCCAGCATAATATTCTTGTCATCGTTCGGGTCGCGGGGGAGCAGCAAAACCTTCAAACGACTTTCCAAATTCTCCAGCTTCGCCTCAAGTTCCTGAACTTCCAGCCCAGCCATTTCTTGCATATCTCGATCGCCCGCGGCTTCCTTGAGAACCTGTCGCGCGCCCACCAAATCTTCCTGAGTGGTTTTCCACAGAGCAAAAGTATCGACCACTTCTTCCAAGGACGATCGAGCTTTCGCTACCCGTTGAAACTCTTGATTGTCCCTAGCCACATCCGGGTCAGCCATGCGGCGAGTCAACTCATTAAAAGTTTGCTCTACCGACTTCAATTTATCCAGCAAATAAGATTCAGCCATTGTCAGTTGTCCTTTGTCAATCGATTTTAGATTTTAGATTTTAGATTTTAGATTTTAGATTTGAAGAACAGTCGGGATAGAATCTCGATAGAACTCAACTGCCTGCATAGCGAAGTCTTCAATCTAAACTCTCCTATCCGAGGGCGGATCGATTTTAGATTTTAGATTTTAGATTTTAGATTTTAGAAATCAAGAGCAGTTAGGATAGAATGTCGATCGAACTCTACGCGATCGAACTAAACTGCCTGCCTAGCGAAGTCTTCAATCTAAAATCTAAAATCCGAGGGCGGTAAGTTGCCAGTAGAAAGAACTACTCTCAACAAACTGCGGACAAATGACAATCCGGCTACTTCTTCTTTTTGCCTTTACCAGCCGCCTTAGCAGCATCTGCTTTCGGATCTTCCATTTTCAGCGGTCCAGAGGAAGCATCTGCCTTCGGCATTTCTACCTCGGTCATGCCGTATTTCCGCATAAAGCGCTCCACACGACCTTCAGTATCAATAATCTTCTGAGTGCCAGTATAGAAAGGATGATTTCCCGACCAGACATCAACTTGAAGCTTTGGTCTAGTTGATCCCACAGTCATCACAAGTTCGCCGTTGCAATAAACCTGAGATTCGGGATACCACTCAGGGTGAATGCCTTCTTTTGCCATTGTTTTTTACTCTCTAATTTTTGACTTTACAACCATTTTAGCTGCCGCAGGACTTGTACACCAACAACAGCAAGAATTTTGCCTTATATCTGTTGGAACCAGGAATCAGGAATCGGAAATAAACTTCAAAAAAAGGCAGATAAAATCTGGATAGATAATTTTTGCCTTTTCTTTCTTCCTTCTTCCTTCTTCCTTCTTCCGTCAATCCGAACTTCCGTTACATCCGTTACATCCGTTAAAAAATCCGTTGCCGAACTTCCATTACATCCGTTACATCCGTTACACAATCCGCTGCCGAACCTCGATTACCGCTTCGAGTATTGAGGAGCTTTGCGAGCTTTCCGCAAACCGTACTTTTTCCGTTCTTTGGCCCGCGGGTCGCGAGTCAAATAGCCCTCAGTCTTCAGAGGCTTGCGGTTGTCCGGGTCTAATTGACAAAGTGCTCTAGCGACACCCAAGCGAATCGAGTCAGCCTGACCTGTCAAGCCACCGCCTTCGACTTTTACCAAAATGTCGTACTCATTTTCCAGACCCAAAGTTTCCAGAGGAGCCTTAGCCAGAGCCAAATAAGTAGGATTGAATTGCAGGTACAAATCCCCCTCTTTACCATTGACAGTCAGTATGCCAGTGCCGGGAACCAAGCGCACCCGCGCTACGGAACACTTGCGGCGGCCGGTACCCCAGTACACAGCGCGACCCGATGTATCTGTTGCTTGCATTACTCATTTCCTCCCGGAATCGTGTGAACAATTAATTCTTCTGGTTTTTGAGCTTGGTGCGGGTGGTTGGGGCCAGCGTACACCTTGAGTTTAGTAAACAGTTGTCTGCCCAGAGAAGTGTGAGGCAGCATTCCTCGTATAGCTTCTTCGACAATTCTTTCGGGTAAACGTGCTTGCAATTTGGCAAAAGTTTCTGTTTTCATCCCGCCCGGTCTTCCAGAATGGCGGCGGTAGATTTTCTGGGTGCGTTTTTTGCCAGTAACAGCGATTTTGTCGGCATTGATGACAATTACGAAGTCGCCGGTATCCATAGAAGGAGTGTAAGTCGGTTTGTGTTTCCCCCGGAGGTACATGGCAACTTCAGTTGCCAGACGGCCCAGTCGCTGGTCGGCGGCATCGACCACGTACCACTTGTGCTCTAGGGAGTCTTGAGTAGGGACGTAAGTTTTGTTCATTGTTTGTTGTTAGTTGTCTATTAACTGTTAACTGTTGTTAGTTGTCAGTTGTCAGTTGTCAGTTGTCAGTTTTTAATTGTTAGTTGTCCTTAGTTTTTTATTAGTAGTTACCTAATGACTAATGACTAATGACTAATGACTAATGACTAATGACTAATTTTGGCTGAGTGTCGTACCAGACCTCTGGGGGAAAGGGAAATTCTGAATAGCCAACCCGCAGCAGGCACAAACCTTGAGCGGGAGCGGCATATTTTACCATTTCTCGGCGTTCGTTGACCCAGATATCGGTGAAATTGTCGATCGGCCTTTCCCCGCGACCCACCTGCACCAGCAACCCCACCAGCAGCCGCATCATCCCGTACAGAAACCCGCTCGCCTGAACCTCTATATAGATAAGAGGCCCAGAACGCTGACACTCGGCCGCTTGCACGTCCACCCAGGAATGGGGGCGGGCAGAACCCGCGCGGTGGAAAGCAGCCAGGTGATGCCGCCCGATGAGCGGTGTCAAAGCTGTTTGAATCAAAGATTCATCCACAGGGGCGTGATAGCAGTGCCAAGCAAAAGGACGCACAAACAAATTAGGGGTCGGGTCTGTATAAAGGGTGTAGCGATAGCGCCGCCAACTGGCTGAGAACCGAGCGTGCCAGGTAGGTTCCACCTTTGCCGAAGCTCGAATTAAAATATCTTTTGCCAGTCGAGAGTTGAGAACGCTTGCCCAGCGGTGAGCCGGAATTGGGCCGTGGGCATCAAAATGCGCTACTTGAGCAGCGGCGTGAACTCCCGCATCGGTTCTCCCAGCAGCGTGCAGCGTTACCGGGCGTTCCAGAACAGTCGATATTGCTGTTTCAATTTCTTCTTGTACTGTACGCTGGTTCGGCTGTCGCTGCCAACCGTGAAAGTTAGTGCCGAGGTATTGGATTACTAGAGCAACGCGCTGTATCGATTGGGGATTTTCGATTGGGGATTTTGGATTGTCAGTCATAAATCACAAATCTCCAACCCAAAATTGAATTAAACCAGTTCAACGATCGCCATTTCGGAATTGTCTCCTTGACGGGGGACAGTTCGCACTACGCGGGTGTAGCCGCCGTTGCGCGAGCCGTACCGTTCTTGGGCAGCCTCAAACAGGGCGTGTACTAACTGTTTATCGTAGATATAGCCCATAGCTTGGCGGCGAGAGGCTAAGGAGCCATCTTTGGCCAGGGTAATCATCCTGTCCGCCTCTGAGCGCAGCGCTTTGGCGCGGGCGAGAGTGGTAGTGATTTTACCGTGGCGGATTAATTCGGTGGTCAGCGAGCGCAGTAGGGCGCGGCGCTGGTCAGCCGGTTTGCTGAGTTGGGGAACGCGACAGCGGTGACGCATGGCAGTTGGTAATTGGTAATTGGTAATTGGGTGCCGGGATAGTCCGCGATCTAGGGGGGTGATTTCTTTAACTTAAAAACTCACCTACTTAAAATTCAGAACTTTTTTACCCGTTACCCGTTGATTAACTTTTAGCTGATTTTTCCTGTGGCAAGGTAATGCCCAAGCGTTTTTGTAAAGCTTCAATCACTTCTTCAGCAGACTTCTGCCCGAAGTTCTTGATCTCGAGCAAGTCTTCTTGGGTATAATCCAATAAGTCTGCGACTGAGTTGATCTGAGCCCGCTTGAGACAGTTGTAAGCCCGGACGGACAACTGCAATTCTTCGATCGGAATTTGGCTAGTAGGATCGGCTTCACCTGGATACTCTGGTTTGAGAGAATCTTGGGTGATGTCTTTGAGAGGTGAAAATAAATCTACCAGGATGTTGGCAGATTGACTCAAAGCTTCTTGAGGAGTAACGCTGCCATCAGTCCAGATTTCCATAATCAGCCGGTCTTTCTCGACAGTACCGCCTACCCTAGCATCTTCAACGCTGTAGTTGACTCTGCGAATCGGCATAAAGATGGCGTCAATTTGGAGAAAATCCAAAGCCGACCCATCATCGCGACTGCGGTCTACTGCTCGGTATCCGATGCCTTTTTCAATTCTGAATTCCATTTCCAGAACTGAGCCTGGGGAGAGAGTTGCAATGTACTGGGAACGATCGATCAATTCCACCTCAGAGGGCAAATCGAATCGATCTGCCGTAACTGTGACAGGCCCCTCAATCCGCAACCTGCCGATTTGGGGCTGCTGAGAATGAGTTTTGAGGACGACCTCTTTCATGTTCAGGAGAATTTCTAGAACATCCTCACGTACCCCTTCGATCGTGGCAAACTCGTGATTGACGCCCGCGATTCGGACTGAAGTTACTGCTGTTCCTTCCAAGTTTGACAGCAGAACTCGCCGAAGCGCATTCCCAACAGTTGTTCCTTGACCGCGATCGAGCGGTTCCAGGACAAATTTTCCGTACTGACTGCGGTCTTTGTCAGTGTTAGACTCTATACATTCAATTTGAAACTGCGCCACGGAGTGACCTCCCTTTTCCACTTTGGATTTTTGATTTTGGATTTTAGATTGCAGAGCATACCCCTGAACGGATTTCGGATTTTGGATGGACGGGGCAACAGTTAGAACCATTAGTTTTTGACTTTAAGCAGTTAGCCATTATCCAAAATCTAAAATCTAAAATCTCAAATCGTTTTAGACTCTACGCCGCTTGGGAGGGCGACAGCCGTTGTGAGGAATTGGGGTAACATCTCTAATCAGGGTGATTTCCAGTCCCGCCCCTTGCAGCGCCCGGATTGCAGTTTCTCTACCTGCTCCAGGCCCGCTCACCATTACTTCTATTTGGCGCATTCCTTGGTCGTTGGCTCTGCGGGCAGCACTTTCTGCTGCTGTTTGAGCGGCAAAGGGAGTTCCCTTTTTAGCTCCTTTAAAACCGCTGGAACCTGCAGATGCCCAGGATATCACTTCGCCGTTGAGGTCGGTAATAGTTACAATCGTGTTGTTAAAGGTAGACTGGATGTAGCCTACCCCATTGGGTACATTCCGTTTCTGCTTTTTTGCACCAGATTTCTTGCCTGTTTGTGGTCGCGCCATATTAGTCTCTTTAACGTTTCTCTCAACTAATGTCCCGAAGCGCTAGGAGCCAGCAGCCCCCAGCGTATTTTTCCCAAAAAGATGTTACTTCTTGGAAGGTGCCTTTTTCTTGCCCGCAACTGTTCGGCGGACGCCACGACGGGTTCTGGCGTTGGTACGGGTTCGTTGTCCCCGCACCGGCAGACCCAAACGGTGACGCCGACCGCGATAAGTTCCGATGTCCATCAGGCGCTTGATGTTCATTGACTCCCAGCGCCGGAGGTCTCCTTCGATTTGGTATGTTGTTTCTACATGAGCCCGCAGAGCTGTCACGTCGGCCTCTGTTAAATCCTTGACGCGAGTGTCAGGATTTACGCCTGTTGCAGCGATAATTTTTTGGGCTCGCGACAAGCCTATTCCGTAAATGTATGTCAGACCTATTTCGACGCGCTTATCGCGTGGAAGGTCTACCCCGGCAATCCGTGCCACACTTTTTCTCTCCCTAGTTTTCCTGTTTGGCTACAATGTTCAATTAGGATGCACCTGCGTGCAGTGCCCAATCTTCTTTTTTTCTAACCTTGGCGTTGTTTGTGTTTCGGGTTAGTGCATATCACCATCACTCGACCGCGACGGCGGATGACGCGACATTTCTCACAAATTTTTTTGACAGATGCTCGAACTTTCATCTTTCTTCCTGCCTGGAGAACCCCGCTCTAGCGGAGAACAGGCACGCTGGGACTGCCCGTAGAGCGGTGGGAGGAGAGGCTGGGCAAGGTGTAGACCTCTCCTCGATTAAATTGTATAAAGTGCGGGTTGTTTCATGAAGGAGCCCGCTTGCACCCACTCCCATTGCTGGGTAAAGTTCGCCTGCGCCAGAGTGGTGGCGAGCGATGTTTTTACGGTGTAACAATGACTTAACCCGATACACCGGTAGGTTGTTGACGCCCTTCTCGGCAACACTACAAACGTAGCATTATAGCATAAATTTGAAGCTTTTTACCAAATTCTCTCTAAATTAAACTTAGAATTAGTTTTTAGAAAGTTTTATCTAAGCCTATTTTTTCCGAAGGCGATATGTAATCCTGCCTTTGGTCAAGTCATAGGGAGTCAATTCGACTTTGACGCGATCGCCAGGCAGAATTTTGATGTAGTTGCGGCGGATCTTGCCGGAAATGTGAGCCAGCACGTTAAACCCATTATCTAGGTCAACGCGAAACATCGCATTGGGCAGGGATTCCGTCACTGTCCCTTCCATTTCAATTAAATCTTGCTTAGACAATTTGGTATTTACCTCAACTCTACATTTGATTAACTAGGAGTGTCCCGGCGTGAGCCTCAAAACCTATTTACTGGTAGGAGTCCAACGGGAACGGGGGGCAATAATTAGGGCGCCTCGATCGACTTTAATACTCAACCAACCGCTTGTTTTAGCTTTACTTGAGTAAAGTTGTGGCAATTAGTATCGAGTTCAATCCGGTCTCTAGCAACCCTCACAAAACCTGATAGCACAAAAAGCTCCTAGTTAACATATCTTAGCAAAAGCTTGTGAGTAACAAGCTGTATTGAGAGGGTTCAAGAGTCGATCGAGAGAGATTGTTGCAGTTCTGCGGTGACTAATTCCATTGCTCGATCGCCATCAACCGCAACTAACTGTTGACGGCCGCTGTAAAAATCAATCAAAGGCTCAGTTTGCTCGCGATAAACTTGCAACCGACGGCGGATCGTCTCCTCATTGTCATCCTGCCGGCCCCGCGACAGCAGGCGAGACACCAAAATGTCGTCAGGAACGTCGAGATTAACAGCTTTGAGACCACATTTTGGGTTCGATGTACTCCCCTCGGCACCGCTAAGCTCGTGCAGCAGTTTGTCTAAAAAAGTTGCCTGGGTAACAGTGCGGGGAAAGCCGTCGAGAATCCAGCCCGCATTAGCGTCCGGTTCATTCAAGCGTTCCTGCACGATATCCATCAGCAATTGGTCGGGAACCAACTCACCCCTGTCCATGTAGGCTTGCGCCTTTAGACCCAAGGCAGTTTTCGCCACCACGCAGGCGCGCAGGATTTCGCCGGTAGAAATGTGGGGTATTTTCCAGAGAGCGCCTAATATCTGAGCCTGAGTTCCCTTTCCCGCCCCTGGAGGCCCCATGAAAATAAATTGCATTACGATTACTTCACCATTCCTTCATATCTCTGGGAGATGACGTAAGTTTGAATTTGCTTAGCAGTTTCGATCGCGACACCTACTAGAATCAGTAGGGAAGTTGCGCCAAAACCTCTAAAAGTTTGCACTCCGATCGCGCTTTCTACAGCAGTTGGTACAATGGCCACCAGACCGAGAAAAATCGCTCCCAAGAAAGTCAAACGGTTCAAAACCTTCTCCACATAATCACTCGTTTTCTGACCCGGACGAATTCCCGGAATGCTAGCGCCCATTTTTTTCAAGTTCTGAGACATATCTACGGGGTTGACAATCAACGAAGCGTAGAAATAGCTGAAGAATAGAATCAAAGTCAGATAAAACAGCGCGTAAGCCCAAGGGGCTGGGCCGTTCGGACTCAAAACATTAGCAACTTGAACCAAAAACGGGTTATTGAGAGACTGAGCGAGGAAAGAAGGCACAATCAACACCGAAGATGCAAAAATAATCGGCATCACTCCGCCTTGATTCAAGCGCAGGGGCAGATAACTCCGGCTCTCCCGATAAACTTTGCGGCCGACTTGGCGCCGGGCAGAGATAATCGGAATGCGGCGAGTACCTTCCTGAACAAAAACAATCCCGACAATCGTCACCAAAAAGACCAGCAGTAGAACGACTACGCGGCCGACAACTTGCGTGTCCCCACTTTGAGCCAATTCAAAAGTTTGTCCCAAAGAGCGTGGCAATACCGACACAATATTGATAAAAATCAACAACGAAGCTCCGTTCCCGATACCTCGTTCCGTCACCACTTCCGATATCCACATCACAAACATTGAGCCGGCTGTCAGAGCCAAAGCAGTTTCTGCTATGAATAAAGGCGCTGGAGATTGAGCAAAAGGGCTGACCCAAATCGCAATGCCAATACTTTGCAGAATTGCCCAGCCCAATGAAACGTAGCGAGTAATTTGAGAAATCTTGCGCCGCCCCGCTTCCCCTTCATTTTTTTGCAAGTCTTCTAAGCTTGGCAGAGCCGCAGTTAGAAGTTGCACAATAATTGAAGCATTAATGTAGGGCAAAATCCCCAACGCGAAAATCCCCAAAGCAGACAAGCCGCCTCCTGAGAACAAATCCAGAAAGCCAATTAAAGGGCTATTTTGGACGTTTTGGGCAAAGGCGACTCGATCGATGCCGGGGACTGGCAAGTGGACACCCAGGCGTACTAAAATCAGTAAGCCAACGGTTACGAGGATGCGGCCTCGCAAACCAGCAGCTTGAGCCATCTGCATGAACGTCTCTTGTGCAGTTGGCGCTTTCTCTCTACTAACGTCCATAGTTACGATTTTGGATTTTAGATTTGGGATTTTCGACTAAATCATTTTCTGATAGCAAGCTTGAGGATTTGAGATTTGGACAGACTCTCAAACCTCAAATCTTCACGCAACTAATTCGCAACTTCCGCCTGCAGCTTCAATTTTGGTGCGAGCACCTGCGGTAAAAGCCGAGGCGCGCACTTGCAAAGGTACATTCAGTTCGCCATCTCCTAAGATTTTCAGCGGCCCGTCGTCTGTGGTGACAATTTTTGCTTGGATCAGAGAGGTGAGAGTAACTTCGGTGTTTGCTGGCAGCGATGCTAATTTACTTACATTAATGGTAGTGTACTCTTTCCGGTTCACTAGAGGGAAGCTTTTCAACTTGGGGAGACGGCGGTAGAGAGGATTTTGACCTCCTTCAAAACCGGGTCTAGTGCCGCTACCGGCTCTAGATTTTTGACCGCGCATCCCTTTGCCGGAGCTCGCGCCTTGACCGGCAGAAATACCTCTGCCCAAGCGTCGGGGGCGCTTTTGGGAGCCTGCTTTGGGTCGGGCGTCTTGCAATCTCATAGTTTTAGTAATTGGTAATTGGTAATTGGTATTTAGAGAGGGGGTACGCAGTAGTTTTGAGTGCGTGAGTTTTGAGTTGCGGATTTTTTTATTTTCACCGCAAGCACTTAACACTCAAAACTTACAGTTTCCCATTCTCGCGTGCCCTAACCGTAGAGATTTTCTACTGGAATTCCGCGCTCTTGAGCAACTTCGGACAAGGTGCGGAGGGTGGAGAGGGCATTGACTGCGGCTCGGGCGTTGTTTAAGGGATTTCCAGAACCTAGCTGTTTGGCTAAGATGTTGCGGACTCCTGCTAGTTCGAGAACAGTTCGCACTGCTCCCCCTGCAATTACCCCGGTTCCTGGAGCGGCCGGCCGCATCATCACTTTAGCTCCGCCACCGTCACCGTTGATGGGGTGAGGGATGGAGTTAGATTTGGTGAGGGGGACTTCAATTAGGTGCTTTTTGCCGTCAGCGACGCCTTTTTTAACGGCACCGATTACGTCGCTAGCTTTGCCGACTCCTACTCCTACTTGACCGCGTTCGTTGCCGATAATGACTATGGCGCGGAAGCTGAGTTTTTTACCACCTTTGACTACTTTGGTAACGCGCCGAATCTGAACAACCCGTTCTTGCCATTCGGATTCTTTTTCGCGCCCTTTGTTGTTGCTGCTGCTTTTTTTCTTGTTGCGCTGTTCTTTTTGTTCTGCCATAGTTTTGTTCTTTGGGAATTGGGGATTAGTAACTGGTAGTTGGAAATGAGAAATTAACAATTAGGAATTAAGAATTTTGTTGTATATTCTTTTTTCCTTCTTCCTTCTTCCTTCTTCCTTCTTCCTTCTTCCTAAAAGTCTAACCCCGCTTCGCGAGCTGCTTCTGCGAGGGCTTTGACACGACCGTGATAGAGGTTGCCCCCGCGATCGAATACGACTTTGACTATGCCAGCGCTGGAACAGCGTTTGGCAATCAACTGACCGACTTGCACGCTCGCGGAACAGTTGCCGCCAGAACTGAGAGTTGACTTCAATTCGGGATCGAGGGTTGACGCGGAGGCCAAAGTGTGCTGGGCGGTGTCGTCGATGACTTGAGCGTAGATGTGCTGATCTGAGCGAAATACCGCTAGTCTGGGACGTTCGGCGGTGCCGAACACCTTGCGCCGAACACGGCGGTGTCTGCGCTGGACTGATTCTTTGCGAGTAAGCTTCATTGTTACTTCTTACCTGTTTTGCCTGTTTTACCAGCTTTGCGCCGGACAACTTCGCCGCTGTAGCGAATGCCTTTGCCCTTGTAGACTTCGGGCGGACGCACCGCGCGGATGCGGGCTGCTGTATTGCCTACGAGTTCTTTGTCAATGCCGGAGACAATGACGTTGGTGTTGCCTTCAACTGCCATTGTGATGCCTTCTGGAGGGGGCATTTCAACGGGTTTGCTGTAACCGACGTTTAAAATCAGGTTCCGTCCTTGAACCTGTGCCCGATAACCTGTGCCGATAATTTCGAGACGCCGCTGAAAACCTTCTGATACACCTTCGACCATGTTGGCGACGAGGGTGCGGCACAAGCCGTGCAGTTGTCTGGCGACGCGAGATTCGTCTCGGCGGGTAACGAGTAAAGTCTCGCCTTCAATTCCCATGAGGATTTCGGCTGGGATAACTCGGGAAAGTTCACCTTTAGGGCCTTTGACGGCTACTTTTTGACCGTCTAGGGTGACGGTGACTTTCGTGGGGATGCTAATCGGACGCTTGCCAATTCGCGACATAGTTTTTTGGTCCTTTGTTTTTAGTTATTAGTCCTTGATTATTAGTGCTTAGTTATTAGTCCTTAGTGATTGATTTTTGAGTCTGTTGCCAACGACCAGTGACTAATGACTAATGACTAATGACTACCAAACATAACAAAGCACTTCACCGCCCAAACCTTGGCGTCGAGCTTCTCTATCCGTCATAATGCCGCTGGAGGTGGAAATAATGGCAATGCCAATTCCGCCTAATACTCTGGGCAATTCTTTACGGTTCGAGTAAACGCGCAGTCCTGGTTTGCTGACTCGCTTAAGTGCCGTGATAATGGGCTTGCGAGTTTTACCTTTGTACTTTAGAGAAAGCACTAAATGTCGCTTGACCCCTTCTGCTTCTGCTTCTTCAAATTCGCCGATGAAGCCTTCACTTTTGAGGACTTGGGCGATGCTGCGGGTCATTTTTGTAGCTGGAATTTGCGTTGTTTGGTGGCGCGCCATGCAAGAATTGCGAATGCGCGTCAACATATCTGCTATGGTATCGTTAGCTGCCATCTTTTGCTTCTTACTCTAGTGCTTAGTTGTCCCGGAACGGCATTCCCATTTCTTTAAGCAAGGCGCGTCCTTCTTCGTCGGTGTTTGCTGTGGTGATAATTGAAATGTCCATGCCTCGAATTTGATCGATGCGGTCATATTCTATTTCTGGAAAAATTAGCTGTTCTCTCAGACCCAAGCTGTAGTTGCCGCGCCCGTCGAAGCTTTTGGGGCTGATGCCGCGGAAGTCGCGGATGCGGGGAAGTGCGAGGTTGATCAGCCGATCGAGAAAATCGTACATCCGATCGCCGCGCAGCGTCACCATAACGCCGACGGGTACTCCTTTGCGGATTTTGAAGCCTGCGATCGCTTTTTTCGCCCGCGTCACCACTGGTTTTTGACCGGTGATGATGCCAATTTCGTTGATCGACGAATCCAGTGCCTTAGCGTTTTGAGATGCTTCTCCCAAACCGCGGTTCACTGTGACTTTGACGAGTTTAGGAACCTGATGGATATTAGTATATTTAAACTGATCCATCAGTGTGGGAACGATTTTTCCTTGATAAAGAACTTTGAGTTTGTCCGGCATAGTTTTTGTGTTTCGTTAACTGTCCCTGGGCTTGGTCAGGGAATTATTAGTTGTCAGTTGACTGTTGTCAGTTGTCCGTTGACTGTTGTCCGTTGACTGTTGTCAGGAAAGCATTTGTCTAATGACTAATGACTAAAGACTAATGACTAATTATCGATGATTTCTCCAGTTTTTTTGAGCTGTCGCAGTTTCCGACCGTCTTCGCTAAATGTATAGCAAACGCGGCTAGCTATTTTTTCTTTTTCGGAATAGTGCATGACATTGGAGCTGTGAATGGGAGCCTCAAACGTGAGTATTTTCCCGGACTCTCCCTCTTGCTGGGGCTTGACGTGCTTTGTTCTGATGTTTACACCTTTAACAATTACTTTGCTGACTTTAGGATATGTCTTTAAGATTTCTCCGACTTTTCCTTTCTCTTTGCCAGTAATTATTTGCACGGTGTCGCCTGCTTTGACGTGCATTCTGTAGCGCTGCGGCTCGCTAGTTGGTTTACCCTTTTTTCCGTACATTTTAAAGTACCTCCGGGGCTAAGGAAACGATTTTAGTAAAGTTTTTGTCGCGCAGTTCGCGGGCGACGGGGCCGAAGACGCGAGTGCCTTTGGGGTTGCCGTCTACGTTGATAATAACGGCGGCGTTATCGTCAAAACGAATGCTCATGCCACTGTCGCGGCGCAAACCTTTGCGGGTTCTGACAATGACAGCCCGAACGACATCTGATTTTTTGACGGCCATATTGGGGATGGCGTCTTTGACGACGGCAATGATGACATCGCCGACTCCGCCGTAGCGACGGTTGCCGCCTCCCAATACGCGGATGCACATCAGTTTGCGGGCTCCGCTATTGTCGGCGACATTGAGGTATGTCTGGGGTTGAATCATGGTGATTGTTGACTGTTAACTGTTGACTGTTAACTGTTGACTGTTAACTGTTGACTGTTGACGGCTAATTGATTAATCAAGTACCGATCGGGCGAGCGCGAGATCGCAATTAACTCTTAGCCGTTTTTTGTCCCAAAAATCTCAGCAACCGTCCAACGTTTGGTTTTGCTCAGTGGGCGAGTTTCAGTGATGCGGACGCGATCGCCGGATTTGCACTGATTTTCTTCGTCGTGAGCTTTGTACCGCTTGGTGCGGACTACGATTTTGCCGTATTTGGTGTGGGAGGAGCGGTTTTCGATTGCTACCACGACGGTTTTATCCATCTTGTCGCTGACTACTACGCCAACTCGTTCTTTAATTGCCATAGCTACCTATTTTTGTTGTGCAATTGACTTGTTTTTAGCTACTGTGCGAGCCGAGGCTAGGCTGCTGCTCACTCTGGGCTGACTTCTGGGCTGGGAGCAGAATCTGCTGTTTCTTTAGCTGGGGCTGATTTTGCTGCCGCTTCTTTCTCAGCAAGGATTTGGCGCTCGCGTTCAACTGTCATCAATTGAGCTAGCCGGTGTTTGGCGTGCTTGAACAGGTGAGGCTTTTCCATGCGGCCGGTAGCTTGCTGGAGCCGCAATTCCATTAGTTGGCGCTTGACGGCTAAAATTTGCTCTGCTACTGCAGCATCGCTTAATTCTCTAGCTTCTTTAATCTTGGTCAAAGACATAATTGTGTGCTTTATCGTTAGCGAGCGGTATGACAGAAGACAGAATTGTCTCGCTTGGCTGAAGGTCGAAGGAAAGAAAAGTTATGAAAGCCAGATTTTAAAATGCTGTAGCCGTTTAAAATGCTGATTAATACAGACCTAATTCTACCTTCGCTCTTCGCTATGACTGGTCTTCTTCGCGAGTGATGAACTTGGTTTTAATTGGTAATTTGAAAGATGCCAAACGCATTGCTTCGCGGGCAGTTTCTTCACTTACGCCGCCAATTTCAAACATTACCCGGCCCGGTTTGACCACGGCAACCCAAAACTCTGGTGAGCCTTTACCAGAACCCATCCGGGTTTCTGCTGCGCGCTGGGTGACTGGTTTGTCGGGAAAAATGCGAATCCAGATTTTGCCACCCCGACGGATATAGCGGGTCATGGCGCGCCGTCCGGCTTCTATTTGGCGGGAAGTGATCCAGGCGGGTTCGACGGCTTGGAGCGCGAAGTCGCCAAAGCTAACTGTGTTGCCGCGGGTGGCAACACCGCTCATTCGCCCGCGCTGTTGTTTGCGAAATTTGGTTCTTTTAGGGCTTAACATGGCGAAAGGGAGTTGGGTAATTGGTAATTGGTAATTGGTAATTGGTGATTGCTAATTGCTAATTGGTTTGGAACAACTGACAATTAACAAGTGACAACTAACAGTTAACAATTAGCTAGCCTTCGTTCGATCGATCTTCAAAGTTCTGGCGGCGGCGCTTTTGTTTGGTACGGGGCACTGCGGCATTTGGTGCTGCCTCTTGTTCCTGTCCGGGAATAATTTCACCTTTGAAAACCCAAACTTTAATGCCCAGAATACCGTAGATGGTTTGAGCAGTGCAGTAAGAGTAGTCGATGTCGGCCCGCAGCGTGTGCAAGGGGACTCTTCCTTCGCGCGTCCATTCGGTACGGGCAATTTCTGCACCGTTGAGGCGTCCGCTGACTTGAATTTTGATGCCTTGGATGCCGACTTTTTGGGCGCGGGTGATTGCTTGGCGGACTACTCGGCGGAAGGATACGCGCCGTTCTAGTTGCTGAGCGATGTATTCTGCGATCAATGTGGCATCGGCATCTACTCGCTGAACTTCGACGACGTTGATGCGGATTTGGCGGTTGCTACCGAGTTGCTGCTGCAAACCGACGCGCAAGGTTTCGATGCCTGCTCCGCCGCGGCCTACGACAACGCCTGGTCTGGCGGTGAACACTTCTAGGTCGATTTGATCGGCTTTCCGCTCAATTTTGACCGATGAAATACCGGCATTGCTGAGGGTTTTACGAACGTACTTGCGAATTTTATAGTCTTCTTGCAAGAGTTCTGGATAGTTTTTGGGATCGGCAAACCAGCGAGAGCGGTGCTCTTGGGTAATGCCGAGGCGAAAACCAATTGGATGTATTTTTTGGCCCATAATAGTTGATGAGTTAATTGGTAATTGGTAATTGGTAATTGGTAATTGGTAATTGGTAATTGGTGATTACCCATTTTTTTCAACTTTAAGCTGTTTATTACCTCTTACGTTTTTCCCTGGTTTAGTTTTCTACGAGCGGAGCTACTACTACGGTAATGTGACAGGTTGGCTTGCGGATTTGGTAGGCGCGACCTTGAGCGCGGGGTCTAAAGCGTTTGAGGACTGGGCCTTGGTCTGCGTAAGCTTGAGACACTACTAGCTTGGATTTATCCAATCCTGCGTTGTGTTCGGCGTTTGCTACTGCCGATCGCAAAACTTTGACGATTGGTTCGCAGGCGCGGTAGGGCATGAATTCGAGTAAAATCAGCGCTTCTTGGTAGCTTTTGCCGCGAATTTGGTCGAGGACTCGGCGCACTTTGAAGGGGGATGTCCGGATGTAACGGGCGATCGCCTTAATTTCGGATGTGGTATCTATAACCATTTCGATTTGGGTAATTGGTAATTGGTAATTGGGAAAAAGGTAATTGGTAATTGGGAAAAAGTTTGTCCGATTACCTATTACCTGTCACCTAATTCGGCTATCTTTTTGCCTTTTTATCACCACTTTTCGCGTGACCTCTAAAGGTGCGAGTGGGGGAAAATTCTCCGAGTTTGTGACCTACCATTTGGTCGGTGAGGTAGACGGGTACGTGCTGTCTGCCGTTGTGAACGGCGATCGTGTGACCTACCATTTGGGGCAGGATTGTGGAAGAGCGCGACCAAGTTTTAATTACTTGTTTTTGGCCGGCGGCGTTGAGTTTTTCGATTTTTGTCATCAGATGATCTGCGACAAAGGGGCCTTTTTTTAGCGATCGAGACATGATTTTTTTAGTAATTCAGGAGTCATTAGTCAGCTTTCAGCAGTCATTGGTCATCAGTCCTCAGTCATTAGTTAGCAGTTAATAACTAAGCACTGAAGACTGCTGACTGATGACTAGCTTTGTCTGCCGCCCTTGCCGCGTTTGGAAGCTTTGCGGCGGCGCCGGACTATTAAAGCGTCGCTGCGCTTGTTTTTGCGTCGAGTTTTTGCACCCAATGCTGGTTTACCCCAAGGAGTGACAGGCCCCGGACGTCCGATGGGAGCTCTGCCTTCGCCACCGCCGTGCGGGTGGTCTACCGGGTTCATGACGCTACCGCGAACGGTGGGTCTGCGACCTTTCCAGCGGGTGCGGCCGGCTTTACCCAAGCTGATGTTTCTGGCGTCTGTGTTGCCGACTTGACCGATGGTGGCGTAGCAGTCGGCGCGGACTTTGCGCTGTTCGCCGGATGGCAGTTTGAGGGTGACGTAGCTACCTTCTTTTGCCATTAGCTGAGCGCTGGAGCCGGCGGAGCGAACGATTTGTCCGCCTTTTCCGGGTACTAGCTCGACGTTGTGGATGCTTGTACCGAGGGGAATGTTCTTCAGGGGGAGGGCGTTACCGATTTCGATCGGCGCGTCTGGGCCTGAGACAATTACTGTACCGACGTTTAAGTTGAGCGGGTGCAGGATGTACCGTTTTTCGCCGTCTTTGTAGAACAGGAGGGCGATGCGGGCGTTGCGATTGGGGTCATATTCGATCGCCTTGACGGTAGCGGGAATGCTGTGTTTGTCGCGGCGGAAGTCAATGTCTCTATACAGCCGTTTGTGACCGCCTCCCCGGTGGCGACAGGTAATGACGCCTCGGTTGTTGCGGCCTTGTTTGGTGTGCTTGTTGCTGGTTAGAGACTTTTCTGGCTCTGATCTGGTAATTTCAGCAAAGTCCGAGACGGTTTGTTCTCGGGTGCTGGAGGTATAAGGTCGGTAAGAACGGATGCCCATAATCGATCTATTTTAGATTTTGGATTTTGGATTTTGGATTTGACGTTTATCGATTTTAGATTTTAGGTTGAAGATTGGCGATATTTGGTTAACTTACGAGTTTTCTGGTTCGATAATTTCCACCAGTTAACCGCAATTTAAAATCTAAAATCTAAAATCTAAAATCCAAAATCGTCTAGACTTCTGGGAATAGGAGTTTGCGGATCGAGTCTCCGTCGGTCAGAGTTACGGTTGCTCGCTTGTAACAAGGTTTAAAGCCGACGAATTTGCCAACTCGACGCTTTTTGCGCGGCGGGTTTTGGGTGTTGACGCCGATGACTTTGACCTTAAATAGTTCTTCGATTGCAGCTTTGATTTGAGGCTTCGTCGCTTTGGGAGCTACGTCGAATGTGAATTGATTTAATTCCATCATTCGGGTAGCTTTCTCGGTGAGAATCGGACGCTGGATCAAATCTGCGTAGTCGCGGGGGTCGATTTTACTCACCGTAAATCTCCTGAATTTTAGCTATGGCTGTAGATGTGACGATAATTTTGTCAGCCGCGAGAACGTCGTAAACATTCAGGGAGGTTGCCAAGATGACGTTTACTAATTCGATGTTGCGTCCGGATAAGTAGACGTTTGGTTGCGGTTCTGGCAAGATTAACAGAACTTTTGTATCGGGTTCGATGCCCCAGCGGGCGATCGCACTCAGCAATTCTTTGCTTTTCGGTCTCGGAAATTGCTCTGCAAATTCTTCAACCACAATGATGTCTTCGGTGCGACTTTGGAATGCTGTCCGCAAAGCGAGACGGCGTTCCTTTTTGTTCATTTTGACTTCAAAGTCTCTCGGTTTTGGCCCGAAGATGACACCGCCGCCCCGCCACAGCGGAGAACGGATAGAACCTGCTCTGGCTCGACCCGTGCCTTTTTGACGCCAGGGTTTGCGGCCACCGCCTCTGACTTCCGATCGAGTTTTGGTGCAAGCATTTCCTTGACGGGCATTATTTAGTTGCCTCGTCAATGCTCTGTGAACGATGTGAGACGCATTTTCTTCTTTGGCTACGCGCAGTTCTAAAGTTGTTTCCCCAACTTCTTCGCCTTGCCAATTTCGCACTACACAATTAACCATATCTTTTGTCCTTTGTCTGTTGTTAGTTGTCTGTTGTTAGTTGTCTGTTGTCTGTTGTCTGTCGTCTGTTGTCTGTTTTCAGGTCTTAGTTTTGGGTTCTTAGTTTTCAGCTTTTAGTTCTTAGTTATTGCTTGCTACTAACGACCAACCACTATCTACTGACTGCTGACTACTGACTAATGACTACTGACTAACGTCCTACTTTTTTCTCAGGCACAACATTGACTAAGGCGCCAGCTTTGCCGGGAACTGCTCCCTTAATTAGCAGCAAATTCTGCTCTGTATCCACCCGGACAATTGTTAGTTTGCGGACGGTGACTTGAACGTTGCCCATACGTCCTGCCATTCTTTTCCCAGGATAAACGCGACCGGGAGTAGTTCCAGGTCCGATCGATCCAGGCTCGCGGTGGTTCTTGGAACCGTGAGACATGGGGCCTCGTTTAAAGTTGTGGCGCTTTTGAAAACCTGCAAAACCTTTACCGATGCTTGTACCGATGACATCTACTATTTGTCCCGGTGTAAAGGTATCTGCTTTTAGTTGTTGACCTAATTCAAAGGAACTGGTGTCTTCCAAGCGGTATTCCTGCAAGTGGCGCAATGGATTCGCCCCCGACTTGGCAAGGTGTCCTAGTTCTGGCTTGTTGAGAGCCTTTGGTTTGACTTCGTTGTATCCAACTTGAACGGCACCGTAGCCGTCAGTTTGTTTGGTTTTGATTTGAGTTACTGTACAAGGCCCTGCTTGTATGACGGTGACGGGGATGGCTCTCCCTTGGTCGTCAAACACTTGAGTCATGCCTAGTTTAGTGCCAAGAATGCCTACAGACACGGATTTTCTTCCTTTTATTTACGCAAGAGGTTTCGGATTGCGAAATTTACGTCAATCCGCTTGCTCTTGTGCAGAAACATTTATTTCAGTGTTCCTGCAATTAACTGTTATCAACCAACAGCCTTCCTCGGTGTTTAAAATTTGAGTTTTAAATTTGGGAGCGAGCTTGTGGAAGTCTTGCAAGGGTTGAGATTCGCGGCTTTTTACCTGCTATATCTCCGAGTTTTGTCTCGGTCTTGCTTGTTTGCGCCAGGACTTGAGCAGCAAACCACTCAGTATCCTTTACGGCGACAATTCACAATAGTACATGAAGTGTTTGCCGTTTGTCAAGGCCGCGATGAGAATTTTTCGCCTCAACTTTAGGATTTATAATATTTCCAGCTCGCAAGCAGCGATCGACCAAATTTTGATACAGCAGGAAACACAATTTATGGGACTGATTACGACAGGATCTGATCTGATTCGGGATTTGGAAAAGTCGGGGTCGCTGGCCCTGTACGTTCCTTTAGAAGGAGGATTTGAGGGGCGCTACCTCCGCAGGCTGAGGGCTGCGGGCTACGGTGCGTACACGATTTCGGCGCGGGGTTTGGGTGATTTGGCGATGTATTTAACGGGGGTTCACGGCGTGCGGCCACCGCATTTGGGCAAGAAAACTACTGGCAATGAAGGGGCTGTGGGTTATACGTACTACGTGCCGCCGATGTTGAAAACTCAATTAGACAATTTGCCACCTAAAGCAAAAGGACTGGTGCTGTGGATTATTGAAGGGCAGATTTTGTCGAGTCAGGAGATTGAGTATTTGACTGTTTTGCCGACGTTAGAACCGCGAGTTAAAATAGCAGTTGAGATGGGGGGCGATCGAGCTTTTAGCTGGAAGCCACTTAAAGATGCTTTAGTTGCAGCTTAAATTCCGGTATTTGCGATCGCAAATCAACTAAAAAACGCAGCGAGCAACTAAAGCTCAACAGCTTCTGCTCGCTGGTTTTGATATTTTTGGAACTTAATTAACAGGAAAAATCTTATGCTTCAGAACCGCGATTATACCATCATTATTGACAAAAGCGGCAGTATGTACACAAAAGACCAGATGGGCGGTAAAAGTCGGTGGGCGCTCATGCAAGAATCGACGATCGCATTGGCGAATAAATGCGAAGAACTCGATCCTGATGGCATAACAGTTTATGTGTTTTCCGGTCGCTTCAAGCGCTACGACAACGTAACATCAGCTAAAGTCGTGCAAATTTTCCAAGAAAACGAACCTTCGGGAACTACGAATTTAGCGGCTGTTCTGCAAGACGCCTTGAACAGTTATTTTCAGCGCAAAGCATCCGGTAAGACTAAGCAAAATGGGGAAACAATATTAGTAGTGACGGACGGCGAACCGGACGATCGCAAAGAAGTGATGAAAACGATTATAGAGGCTTCCCGGAAGCTCGATCGAGATGAAGAGTTGGCGATTTCTTTCATTCAAGTAGGAAATGCGCCGGAAGCTACTAAGTTTCTCAAAATATTGGATGACGAACTGCAAAGCGCCGGGGCTAAATTTGATATCGTTGATACTGTCACGATGGATGATATTGAAGGAATGACCCTGACAGAGGTATTGCTGAATGCAATAACTGATTGAGGAGGCGGGCGAAGTTCACGCGATTATATTTGGGCTAGTTAGCCCAGCAGCATTTTTTAGGGGGGTTTAAGTTATGGAATCTATCGAACGCCTGTTAGGTGAACTTAAGGCAGAGTATCAAGCATCTCAAAAAAATGCTGAGTTGAAAACTCAGGCGCCGGTGCAAGCACAAGCGCCGGCAAATCCAACATTTAAAACATCAGATATAAATTTGTATGCTAGTCCTTTGGACAAGGATTTAGCTCAAATTAAGGCTGAGTACGAAGCGCAAAATAAAGCTCAAGAAGTGGCTTCACAGCAACCCCTTAAGGCTGAGCACGAAGCACAAAATCAAGCTCAGGAAGTAGCTTCACTGGAACCGCAGCCAGCAGAAAAAGTCGCGGTGCCGGAGTTGGACGTACAAACGCACAGACAGAAAGTTAGGCAAGCTCAGGTTTGGCTGAAAAAGTTGGATAAGAATTCCGATGAGGGATATTGGTTCGATCAGTTTGCTTTTAAGTATTCTTCGAGGATAGATGCGGCGATCGACTATTTGCAAGTGGTGAATGAGTTTGATTGATTGAACTACACCGTATTCATAATTTGTCAGGCCGTTTTTTGGTTAATTGCCATCTCTATTTGTTGTAAAGACACGGCAGTGCTGTGTCTTTGCAAAGGGTAAAATAAATATCATATCCTGTCTGATCGAGCGATTAAAAGGGCGGGTTTTTGAGATTGTCAATTATTGGCAGATATTTTTGGTGAACCCGCCCCTACCGTATTAGGGACCGGAAATAATATCCTGTGTATCACACGGGATTTAGGATACGGCACTGCCGTATCCCTACAAATTGCCAGCAAATAAATATCATTTATAGGGACACAGCACAGTTATTTCCTGTGGCTGCGACAACCACGGGAAGGATTGATCCTATACTAATTTTTTGGCAACAGATGTAGGATGCAACAAAAACAAAGCCGCCTTTTTTGCTGTATCTTCAGATAGCTGAATTTGTTTTAACTCAACAATACCTTCACTGATAAAAGTATCTCTCAAAGCAGCTTTTTCTCCGCTGTTAAAACTCGTTTCGTAAAACACTTCTCTAATGCCCGCCGCAATGACTAATTTCAAACAATAGATGCAGGGTTCTAAAGTGACGTAAATACTTGCCCCAGCAGTAGATATACCGTGTTTAGCAGCTTTGGCGATCGCATTTGCTTCCGCGTGAACCGCCCTTGAGGGCAAAGTTTTACTGGCGTCGCAACTACTCAAACCGGGATAGCAGAAGCCTTGAGTAGTACAGTGTGCCGAACCAGACGGCGAACCGTTGTAACCCGTTGCTAAAACTTGCCTGTTTTTAGTTATCACTGCGCCTACAGGAAAAGCCAAACAAGTCGATCGAGTAGCGGCCAATTTTGCTAACATTAAGAAGTATTCGTCCCAATTCGGTCTTTCTTCTTCTAGATTCATTTTCTATCCTGAATGTATTGGTTGCTGGTTTTCAGACACTCGGCCGCCTTTTGCAATTCTATTCCCAAATAACCAATATGCTCGCCTTTGATAGCCGGGGAAGCTGCACAAATTTCTCGCACTAACTTGAGAGGGTTTTTTCCAGAATAACAGGTGACAACTTCGCCACTGCCGGGGGTGGTTTGCGTGACAACTATTTGATTGTCGGCTACTTCAACTAAAAAATTGCCTGCTGCATCGAAAAAGTCTCGATCTTCGCAGATTTTAGCATATTGGGTTTGAATTAGTCGATCGGCATTTTCAAAGGTATCGTCATACAAGTGAGCCGATTGACTCAGCGTTACCAACGGGCCCATCGTCAAATTATAATCGGAACGCCTCGCAATTTCATCTCGAATGTGCTGCTGCAAAGCCCGCAAACCCATGGCATTAGCCGGCCAAGCCGCAAACATATCGTTACTGCGGAGAGTTGCGGTTAGCGATATTTCACCGTCTACAACTCGCACCCAAATGTGATTTAAACAAGGGCTGCCGCTGTGCTGGTGGTCTGAGGAACCGTCAGCCCTTCTGTTAACATTTCCGCCTGCATCCCACAGACTAATTACAGCACTTGCCGCGTCAATTTCCTTAATTAGTTTGGTAATAACTTCTTCAATTTGATCTCGTCCAAACCACGACCGCATCCGCTGTGCGTAGGTATATTTAATGCCTTCGTTATACGGGGCATCTTCCAGCATTTGCGGTTTGTACTGTTCGAGGAAATCGCGGTCGATTGGTAAGTAATTCGGTTCGGGAAAATAGAACTCCGCAGGTTCATCTGTAATCACTGCCATTAAGTCGATTAATTCTTGCCACTGTCCGTCGTAACCAGTCGGCCGCAAGGTGCCGGTGGTCTTAATTCGGTGAATGATTTTTACCCATGTTTCGGCGATAGTTTTGCCTTCGATTCTGTGTCCGTATTTCTGGCCGGGGAGTACGGTGGGGACGATTTCGACTAGCGGAAAAGTTACGGGTTCTCCCCAGGGTTCAACAGATTCTTTTTCAGAAAAACACTTGACAAAAGTCACTGTTTCTGCTATGTTTTTTGCTTCTTTCCATTCTATTGAATGACGCAATAGTTCTAAGGCTTCTGCTGCTATTTCAATATCAATGTAGCCAAATATTGAAGATTTAATTAGCCAGCAATCTCTACCTGTATCGCTTTTGCCTGCTTCAAAGCCGTTACGAAAAAAGTCGATTAGGCACGCTGCGGCACCGGAGTTGCGGTCTTCTTTGGTAGCGTTGAGAATTACTAAAAAGCGGACGTGGGGATTGCACAGCAAGTTTCTAATTAAGAAGTTGATGCCGCGAGTAGGAGAGTATAGTTGTCCGATGACAGCAAATTCATTGGGTTGTAATTTTTTGCCGTTAGCGCTGCCCTTGGAAAGGATCGCACTTTTTACTGTCCAGCCGCTGACAATGGCTGTTTGCCCCGTTCCGCAAATTAATTGATTTGGTTTGTATAGGGGTTTGTACTCAAATTTATTGACGAGATTTGTGGCTGTCATGGCTTACCGTTTTTTGCACCGCGTACTACTATATCAATACTGCAGAATCTTTGATAATTTTGTTTGAACAAATTCCTCAAGCCAACAATTCACTCACAGCTACGCTAAAACCTGCAAGCACACTTTGAGTGTTAACAACTTCATCGGCATTAAACAACCGCCAGCGTTGCCCTGCATTGACAAATATTAATCTAGCTTCAGGAAACAGCAACCAAACTTCTAAACATCCCGATTCCAAATATTCCTGAGCTTTGGCAAATAACTCTTCGCCACTATCTTCGGGAGAAGCAACTTCCGCTATCAAAGGAAAACTTTGGGAAAAGGCTGTAAAATTGCCTGATTGTGGCAGCAGTTCAGGAGTAATGTAAGCAACATCGGGACGGCGACCCTGCTTGCTAGTGCGACAAAGGACTTCTGTAACAACTTCTCCTCCCTGTCCGCTGGAATTTTTGTAAGTTTTCCAGGCAGTAGCTAGATTAACTTGAGCGAGACCGTGCTTGAATGTCATTCCTGTTTTCTCAACTAAGTTGCCGTCAACCCATTCCATTCTATCAGGAGGCTTGACTAAAAACTTTTCGAGAGATATGACTTTTTTAGTCTCAGATTGTGGCGGAATTTCTGCTACATTTTCTAATTTTTGCGGTAGTTCTTGGTCTGAGTTTTGGTCGCCACTGTTTGGTATAATTATAGTAGCTGTCATGCTATAAACATCTCTTTAACGATTATAATTTTACAAGCGATCGCTCTCGATCGCATTCGATGACATGATTGAACTTGGTAGATTTTGTCTTTTCAACTTAGCCCGACAATTTATATATCATAGCAATTCAGAAAGGTGACTTTCATGATTCTCTCAAACCGTTTTTCTGAAGCCCTCACCTATGGGGCCGAATTGCACGCTACCCAAGTTCGCAAAGGTTCCGGCGTTCCCTACATTGCCCATTTGTTGGGCACTGCTAGTATAGCTTTAGAATATGGGGCAAATGAAGATGAGGCGATCGCAGCTTTGCTTCACTCCGGCGATCGAAGATCAAGGCGGCGCCACCACCCGCGAAGCCATCCGCCACCGCTTTGGCGATACCGTCAATCGATTTTAGATTTTAGATTTTAGATTTTAGATTGAAGAATTGACTTGCGCGAGATAAATACGTTCGGCAAGTTTCATCAGATACAGGTTTTTTATTTCTGGACGGATGAATCACGTGGCGGGTATCCTGGATGCTTTCGGTAACAGCGATTGTAGACGGCTGTACCGACAGTGACGAGACGCCGAAACCCCCTTGGGGACAGCGAAAACAAGCTTATATCGATCGCATTTCTACAGCTTCTGCCTCAGTCAGATTAGTCTCGGCTGCTGATAAACTTTATAATGCTCGATCGATCCTGAAAGATTCCCGTCAATTAGGAGATACTGTTTGGGAACGCTTCAAAGGCGGCAAAGATGGTTCTCTCTGGTATTATCGTTCTTTAGTAGAAGCATTCCGCAAAGCTGAGTTAACGCCTATAGTGGAAGAATTAGACCGCACAGTTTTAGAATTAGAACAGTTTTCTGAAGGCTGAACACTGAAGGTAAAAATCACTAATTATCAATTACCAATTACAGTCACAAAATGGCAAATGTTCGCTTAGAAAATATTACCCGACGCTACCAAAACGTCACCGCGATCGAAAACATCAGCTTCAAAATCCCGGACGGGGAATTTTGGGTATTAGTCGGGCCCTCCGGCTGCGGAAAATCCACAATTATGCGGACAATTGCAGGTTTAGAAACCGCCACTTCCGGTAATCTTTACATCGGAGATAATTTAGTTAACAACATTCCGGCCAGACAGCGGGACGTTGCAATGGTGTTTCAAAATTACGCGCTTTATCCGCACATGACTGTCGCAGAAAACCTGGCATTTGGATTGCGGATGCGGAATGTTGACCCGACTAAAATTCAAGAACGAGTCGAAACAGTAGCCCGATCGCTCTCGATCGACCACCTCCTCAAGCGTAAGCCCAAACAGCTATCAGGCGGACAGCAGCAGCGGGTAGCACTGGGAAGGGCGATCGCCCGCGAACCGAAAGTATTTCTTTTAGATGAACCGCTTTCTAACCTCGACGCTCAACTGCGAGACGACACTAGAGCAGAACTCAAACAACTGCATCAACGGCTGGGAATTACCACAATTTACGTCACCCACGACCAAGTGGAAGCGATGACTTTAGCTGATAAGATTGTAGTCTTAAATGGGGGAAAAATTCAACAAATTGGAGACCCGCAAAGCATTTACGCCAAACCAGCTAACCGCATGGTTGCGACATTTTTAGGCAATCCCGCCATGAACATTTTGCCGGCAATTTATACTAACGACTCCTTTCAAGTAGGAGATCAATCTTTAGCCTGTCCGCCCTCGATTCAGAAAAAATTGCAGGCGAGAGAAGGACAAGGATTTGATTTGGGCATCCGTCCAGAAAATATAGAAATCTTTAGGCCACAAACAGTAGAAGAAGATGATTTGAAAAGCGATGTTTGGGCCTTAGAAAAAGTCCCCCTTGATGTAGAGGTAAAAGTAGTTGAACCTCTGGGGCGAGAAACTTTAATTCGGGCGAGTTTGCCGTTGTTGAGTGCTGAAACTACTGTACAGTTACAAATACCTGCAAGTGTTCGCTTGCGATCGGGCGATCGGCTAAAGGTACAGCTTGACTTCGATCGACTATTTATATTTGACCCTTCCACCGGTGAAGCGCTGTATCCTTAACGGGCTTGAACATGACTTACGCACGGGTAATCAGCCACCGGGGTTTTTTTAGTCGCCGTGCCTAAGTCCTCTTCAATCTAAAATCTAAAATCTAAAATCTAAAATAGACTGAGCCTTCCAGTGGGAAAGTCTCGATTCGTAGTTACAAAAATTTACACTTGACATTTATTAATTTACGCAGTAATGATACGATTAGTATTGGCACAACGGTAAAACCTCCCCCCAAAAGTTGATATTTCCTGAATCGGGGCGATCGCGACCCACAACGCCAGCATCTTCGCGCTAAAAAGCGGCTTTGCGCCCCGACTTGGGAGCAACTAGCGAACCAAAAACTCAGAAAAACGTTCTAGCGGCATTTTTAGATGAATCCCGACAACCTGCCTCAAATGCTGCAAACAGGATTTCACCTAACTTTAGGTGCAACTTCCTTTTTAATTGAGACATTGCAAGATCCCTTGAAGCGAGAAGAAAATCTGGACAAACTGAAGTCAGATTTTGGTCAGCTAGCCGATGATCTGCTGGAAAAAGGAGAAATGACTGAGCGAGAAGCCCGGAATTTTGTAGATACTATTTTCTCTCAACCGGGCGATCGGGAGAATGCAGACAGTGAATCTGTCTCGCCCAAGCAATCAGATGCAGCGAATGATGCTCCTCCCGAGTCGGTTGTACAGTCTAACGTAAAGCTAGAGATTCAAGAATTAACTGCACACATGGCAGCGCTAAGGGCCGAGTTGGAAAATTTGCGCGCCGAAAATTCCCAGTATTAAAGAATCAAGAGTCTTTAACACAGCCGGAGTTTACTTGCCAACTTAATTTAACAGAACCAAACTTTAGTCATTGTCCCATTTTTCAGAACCGATCAGGTCGGCGATGCGATCGCGCAGCAAGAAGTCGCATTTTTCTAATTCGCACTCTACACAAGCCCATTCCCGAGGCGGAATGAATTGGCAAAGCGTGTAGATCGGCTGTTGGCGGCTCAGCACGCCCTCGTGGACAAGGTGACGCGCTTCATCTTGGATCACATCTAAAGAGTATTGGATTTGGGGAATAGTGGAGTGAATCATAATGCGCCCTCAATGTTTTACTAAAAAATTTTATGGCCCTGGTAATAATATAGTCCAAACTTAGGAATATGGAAGTTAAATTTTGTCCGTATACAGCTATACAATTCACTGCCGTCCATTTAAAAAAATTATAGGAACGATCGGTAAGTGATGGGATCAGTCTTGGGATTTTCAGACGCAGCACATTTTCCTCAGTAGCAAGCGGATCTGCTGGAAAGCTCTATTGAGAACTTAGGAACCCGCCTCCAATTCCCGGTTTCTGGATACTTCGCCACCAAAGGCAGAATTTCTCGCGAGAAACCGGGTTGATAAATTTAACTCCTCACGCAGCAAGCAGCAAAGGAAAGATTCAGAATTCCCGCAAGCAACTCAATCATTACCAGTGGCGTCAATGCCGAATAGCACTTCTAGAACGAGAGATTGCGCTGTGGGCATCTGGCCAAAACAAAATACATAAGGAAGACTCGGAGGCAAGTGTGGCAAAAATTGCTCTAAAACGTAGGGACTGCCGTAAATTAACACAGCTTGCAGTTCTCCCGTTTTTAATAATTTCTTAAACCAATCTTGAGCTGCTTGGGTCAAACCAGCACTGCCTCGGAAGCAATTGCCGCGAATGAAAATTTGCAGCAGTGTCGGAGAAAAATGCTCTGCACCTGTATTTTCAGCGATCGCCCCTGTGCGATCGTCAATCAGTTGCAATTCGTAACCAAACTGTTCGGGAAGGGCGATCGCCGGAGTGTGGTTGCCCAAAAACTCGCACCCCAAAACATCATCTACAACAATCAAATTCCGCAAAAGCTGGTTTTCTGCGGGTTTTGCAACCTGCAAAGGTAGATTGCCGCCAAATTTCAAAGAATCTCGCAAAATATCGGCAGCAGTTGCCCTGGCATCAGGAGTTGCCAGCCAACTTAAGTCGATCGACTCGATCGAGTCGATCGATTGTAGATTCTTGCTCCCCCCCTTAGCAAGGGGGGGTTGGGGGGGGTCAGAAATCGGCAAACCCACCTTTATTTTCGCTTTCCAAATTCGCTTGACAGATTCCTGGATTTGTGATATGGGAATCCGCCCTTGAGTGACAGCTTCGCAGACAGCCAGAATCGCCCCTTCCGGGTCAAGCGGCATCAGCAAAACATCAGCACCAGCCTCAGCAGCCAAAACAGCAGCTTCATTAGCGCCGTACTTATTGGCGATCGCACCCATCACCAAAGCATCCGTCACAATCAAACCTTCAAATCCCAACTCTTCTCGCAGCTTCCCGATCAAAATTTTGCGAGAAAGAGTAGCAGGAAACTCGGCATCCCAAGCCGGAATCAGCAAGTGAGCACTCATCACAGCATCGACCCCAGCAGCCATCGCCTCAACAAAAGAAGGCAACTCAACCTCAGTCAATCTCGCTGGCGAATGCGGCAAAACCGGCAATTCCAAGTGAGAATCAACCGCGGTGTCCCCGTGGCCGGGAAAATGCTTAGCTGTAGTCAAAACCGGGTGCGGGCCTGCGCCGCGAATAAAAGCAGCGGCTAATTTCCCGACAATTTCCGGTGTCTCGCCAAAAGCGCGGACGTTAATCACAGGATTGTCGGGATTGTTGTTAACATCAACCACTGGTGCGAGAATCCAATTGAGACCGATCGCCCTAGCTTCGATCGCAGTGACAGCGCCCATTTGTTCAGCATATCGATCGGCTTTACCTGCATCCTGCCGGGCCACTTCAGCAATCGCCATCGGCGGCCCGAACCAAGTCGCCCCCGCGAACCGCTGGCCGACACCTTCTTCAATATCAGCCGCCAGCAACAGCGGAAACTTAGCCCAAGACTGCAATTGGTGCGATCGAACTGCCAACTCCGCAGCACTTCCCCCGACCAAAATCACCCCACCGACGCCCAAATTTTCCAGATAATAGCGGAGTTTGCTGGCAGTTGGTTCCCATTCCCGATAGCGAATTTGGTGGTCGAACAAGCAGCCAGAAGCGCGCACCACGAACATCTGGGCGACCAGTTCGGGCAAGGAAAGATTGTCAATCATTCGATTTTAGATTTTAGATTTTAGATTTTAGATTTTAGATTTGGGAATCGGGAATTGGGAATCGGGAATCGGCAAAACAGGGAATTGAGAATTTTCCCTATCTCCTTCTCTTCCCCTCTTCCTTCTTCCTTCTCGCTTCAATCGGGACTTTCATCCTCAGCGAATTCTTCATCGGGATCTAAAGTATCCGGTTTGCGATCGGCAGAAAGCTGATTCAGCAGTATCAACATTTTATCGCCCCGTTCCAAAGAACGGTCTTCCAGAAAAATCACTTCCGGCGTCCGGCGCAGTTGCAATCGTTGGCCCAACTGGTTGCGGACGTAGCTAGTAGCAGATTTCAAACCTTCCATAGTTTCAGCCTTCGCCTCATCAGTACCGTAGATGCTGACAAAAATTTTTGTATGCTGAAGGTCTCCCGAAACAATTACATCGGTAACGCTAACCATACCGGCACCTACCCGATCGTCCTTGATTCCATTCAGCAACATCAGGCTGACTTCCCGTTTAACCATTGAAGCTACACGCTCAATGCGACGACTTGTAGCCATAGCACCTACTCCTCTACTTTCCTAATCAGCCGTTTTTATCCCGATTGACAATTGTAGCGCGATCGGTCAGGGGTTTTACGGGCGATCGTCCAAGTTAGGGGTGAGATACAGCTTAGAGGAAAAAAAATGTTTGATTGCCTATAGGTGAATATATAGCAGCTAATATAGAGAGGTAGAGTGAGAGACAGCTTAGAGGAAAAAAAATGTTTGATTGGATTGTCAAAACCGTAGCCGATGCTTCAGGGGTAACTAACCAGCTAAAGATAGCTGAATGGGCAAGATTGAACAGGACTAACCCTTTCGATATGGGAGCCAAAAACTACCAACGATGTATTCATGACTTAGGGTTAGGCGGAAAATATTATGAACTTGAATATAACGAAGATGGAACCCTAAAATATCAATAATTTCGCCGTAATTCCCTTGATTACACTTCATAATTATCCATTCTATTATCATCCCTAATCAATCAATCAAACAGAAACATTTTTTGTTAAAATTACTTTATCGCCGCGTTTTTTTAGGGAATAAAACTCATGGAAAAAGAATTTACAATCGGTCAAAAAGTCCGAGTTGTGGCGATGCCACCTTACGTCAAAACAGCCGAACCGATGCCGATGCTGCGGCCAGCGAATTTAATTGCGATCGGCGCTGAAGGCGTTGTGATCGATCGGCGTCCCGGCAATTATTGGGGCATTCGCTTTGAAAAAGGTGCTTTTCTGTTAGACAGTCAGTACATTGAAGCGGCAGAAACAATTGTAGAAGGTAATGGGTAATGGAGAAGGGGGAATGGGGAAAATTAATCTGATAGAGCAATCCTCGCATCATTTGTGAATTTCTTACGGACTCCCAGGGGGTTCGGGGAGGGTTGGGATGGGGTAAACAAATCACGAGTCCTGCAAGGATTGCTATAAAATCCGTTAGTATCAGAATTATTCATCTCTCTCTTCTCTTCCTCTGCGCCCTCTGCGGTCTCTGCGGTTAAATCATTCCGAGCCCTTTTCCTTGTTCCCTCAACATCCCTCCCTTAAATCCGTTAAATCTCATTGCTTGCTCGTTGCCGAAGTTCCTTCTTCAACAAGCCAGCTTAGCCTCAAAAGCCAAAGAATTAACAGGAAACTCCCCCAAAACTTCCTCTAAAATCGGAGAGGTGAAGTTACAAGGTTGAGGCTTGCCCAAATGATAACCTTGAGCGTAATCTACCCCAAGTTCATTGAGTTTATCCATAATTGTTTGATTTTCAACATATTCGGCAATAGTTTTAATTCCCATGACGTGAGCGATTTTGGTAATAGCTTCCACCATTGCGACATCAATAGGATTATCGACAATATGCTTAATAAAATTGCCGTCTATTTTGAGATAATCAACCGGCAAACTTTTCAGGTAAGCAAACGAAGACATCCCGCTGCCGAAGTCGTCCAAGGCAAACTGGCAGCCTAGTTCCTTGAGCTGCAAAATCAAGCTGGCTGCCTTGCTGAGATTGCCGATCGCCACGGTTTCGGTAATTTCAAAACAAATTATTTGCGGCGGTATTTGATGGATGGAAAACTGTTCCTGAATAAACTCGATAAACTTTTCTTCGTTGAGGCTGTCCCCAGAAAGGTTGATTGAATAAAGGTTGGGATATTTTCCAAAGGACGATTGCAGATCCGACAAAACAGAGCTAGCAGGGAAGGTAACTATTTTATCGCTGTCTACATCGGGGTTTTGGACTAATAAATTTGCCGTGAAAATTTTAGATAAATTGCTAAATAAAGTGCGAATTACCCAGCGGTCGATCGCGTGCATCAAGTTGTAGCGTTCTGCCGCCGGAATAAACGCCATCGGCGACACCAACTCACCAGTTTCCAACTGGAGGCGCAGGAGGATTTCGCAGTGGGTTCCGGTGGTGGGAGAGTTGAGCAAAGGTACGATCGGCTGAGAGTACAAGCAAAAGCGATTCTCTTCTAAAGCTTGATGAATTTGCACCACCCACTCGGTTTCGCCGTGCTGTTTGATTAATTCTCGATCGCCGGCTTGATAAACCTGTACCCGGTTGCGACCTTTATTTTTAGCAGCGTAGCAGGCCATATCGGCGGCGCTCAAAATCGCAGATGTCGAGGCTGTTTTGGGATTGATTGCTACCAAACCGATACTGACGCCGATCGAAAAAGTTTTGTCCTGCCACGCAAAGCGGAAGCCCTGAATGCTTCGCAGCAGCGTTTCCGCAACATTCAATCCTCGTTCGACGGGACGATTGTACAGGAGTACGGCAAATTCATCGCCGCCGAGACGCGCCAAAATATCGGTTTTGTGGATATTGCTTTTAAATAGCTGGCTGACTTGGCGCAGCAGTTCGTCCCCAGCAGCATGACCGCAGGTGTCGTTAACTATTTTGAAGCGATCGAGATCCAGGTAAAGCATCACGTGTTCTTGGCCGTAACCTTGAGCGCCGTGTAGGGCGTGCTCTAGCTGGTACTCAAATTCCCGGCGGTTGACTAATTGCGTCAGGGGGTCATGAGTTGCCTGCCAGGTGAGTTGCCGCGCTTGAGTTCGCACTTGGGTGACATCTCGGAACACAACAACGGCCCCGACAATTTCGCCGCTGCTAGCGTGGATGGGGGCGACGCAGTGGTCGATCGCAAATTCGGTGTTGTTGTGGGCAATCAGCAAATTGTTGCGCCCTTGGTCAACAATCCGACCTTCGCACAAAGCGATTTCGGCGATATTTTCGATCGGCAGCCTGGTAGTTTCGTCAACTATTCTCAGCACGCTGGCGAGGGGCAAACCTTTAGCTGCCGAGGTAGACCAACCCGTGAGTGTTTCGGCAACTGGATTCAGGGTGGAAATACAGCCGTCGGCGTCAGTAGTGATGACGGCATCGCCGATCGATTGTAGTGTTACCTGAGCGAGTTCTTTTTCTTCAAAAAATGCTTGTTCCATGCGCTTGCGATCGGTAATATCTCGCTGCACGGACACCCAGTTGGTAACGTTCCCGGAGGTATCGGCAATGGGTACGCTGTTGAGTTCCACCCAATAAGTTGAACCGTCTTTGCGGTAGTTAATCAATTCTAGGCGTAGGGGTTCTCGGCGAGAGAAACCCAGGCGAATTTTAGCGACTTGGGTGGGGTCGCTTTCTGGGCCGCGCAAGCAACTGGGGGTTTGTCCGATGATTTCTTGGGGTAGGTAGCCCGTCATTTGGGTAAAAGCTTCGTTGGCATAGATGATGGTGGGGTCGGAGATATCGCTGTCTCCGGCATCCATAATCACGATTGCGTCGTTAGCGTTCACTACAGCAGATTCTAAAAGGTGGAGTCTGGCCTCGGCCCTAACGCGGATAGCAATTTCGCTTTCTAGTCTGGCGTTAGTCAAGCTGAGGGATGCGATCGCTTTTTCCAATTCCCTAGTTCTTTCTGCCACTGAATCGTGCAGAACATCGATCGCCCCGGACATTTCCATGGGGTCAAGTACGCGCAGTATGTTGGTTTGAGTAACTATTCCCAGGAGTTCTCCGCATTCTCCCGTTACTACCAACCTGCGGACTAAACGCTGGTGCATTTCCTGATGAGCTACCCACAGCGAGTCTTCTTGCTTGAGGCTAAATAAGGGGGTACTCATCACTGTTTGGGCGATCGTTTGCGACAAATCTATATCTAAAGCTTGAAATTCCACAATATCCCGTTCTGTGACTATACCTACTGGAATAGGGAACGGTGAATCCCTCGATAATTCTGTTGATTCAGTAATTACTACGCAGCTAACGCGGTGCTGCGCCATCAACTCAGCTAAACTCCTAACTGACGCGGAGCGAGGTGCTTGAATGACTTGTGCGGTCATTACTTCTTTCACGCAGCGCATTTTTAAGATATTTGCCGGTTTGAGCATGGCTTGGCGGATGCTTTCCGGCGTAATTACTCCTAAGAGTTGACCTTCACTATCCAATATTGGCAGATGCTTAATTCTTCGTTGCCCCAGCAGAATTAGGGCGCTGAAAATGTCTTGACTCTCGGATTTTGTCAGAGTTGCTGTCGGCTGCCTCATCACTTGTGCGATGGTGACACCTTTTAAGTTTTTGCCCGAGGCAATCAAATCGACAAGATCCCTTTCTGTGAAGATTCCTTGCAATTGAGAATGTGGAGCACAAGGCGAGGATAATTTTAAGAGTGATTTTTCCACGACAAAGACGCAGATACCTGTGGCGTCTCTGAATGCACTTGATGTGGGCGGATTTACGATTTCTGTTAGTGGCTGATAGATATCGGTTGGTGGAATGACTGCGTTTAGAGAGCAACTTGGGCGCCGTTGGCCCATCAGGGTAATTACTTCTGCTAGTGGGGTATCGGGCGCCACTGTCAAGGGGTAGCGGTCTATTACTTGAGCTAAGGTGGGCAGATACTTGGATGAATCGTTTTTGAGCATATTTAATTGAGTTTTGCGATCGCGTGGAATCTGCGACATTCCAAAAAAGTGCTGATTTCCAAGCACTAGGTGGATTTTTACGGCGCTGGTGAGACCTAATTAAAATTTATTGTTAAAAATGCAGCAGAGCTTGGGCTGGGGATCGGGCCAGTGACTGCTTTTCTTCTACCTATAAAGTTAGAAGCTTATCTTTATTTTAAGTTAAATTTTCTATCCCGTGACACATTTATTAAAAATAATGTATTTGTTGTGAACTTTTTGCGATAAGATTATCGGCTAAAATCATCCATAGCATTGCGAATCATCTCCCTCTTCAGAAAGACGCATCTGTTGGCTGTATTAGCTAACCTAGAAAAGGTTACTACAAAAAGGCACTGTATTAAGTTCGGCAGTGTTAAGTTTTGCAAAATTAAGTTTGGCAAGCTGGTCGAGACCATGTATGCGTTGTTGAGGGCAATCGATATCACAGCCAATGTGTGAATTAGATCGCAAGTTGCGAAAACAACCATGGTACGATTGTAGATATCAAGACAAGAAGTTGAATACAGAGTCTGTGAGGAAAAGAGATTATGAAACGCAATCTATTCGCCGCTACTTTTTTAATTGCTCCCCTAGTGTTGGCAGGCCCGGCTCGCGCTGAAAATCCCGTTCACGTCGAACAGTTATTGTCCACCGGGCAATGTTTTAAGTGCGACTTGTCGGGAGCCGATTTAACGGGAGCTCATTTAATTGGTGCTGATTTGAGAGAAGCAAATTTACGAGGAGCAAACCTATCTCAGGCAAACCTCGAAGGTGCTGACTTGACGGGTGCTGACTTGACGGGTGCTAACTTAACTAAAGTTTTCCTGACTAATGCTAGTTTAAATGACGCAGACCTCGATCGGGCAAATCTGACCGCGGCTATCATTAACACCGCTGACGTATCCGGCGCATCAATGGAAGATATGACCATCATTGATGCAAAAATCTACAATACCCAAATCGGCGTCGGCGGCAGCTACGACCAGTAAACTCGTTAAAAGAATGGAAAACACCAATTTTGAGGTTAAAAACCCGGTTTCTCCCCAGAAACCGGGTTTTTAGTCTTTTTGTAGACTGCCCCGAAGCCTCACATTTTCTATCGTATTTCAAGCTAACAATCTGACCACGAATTTCTTCATGTGGTACCCGCCACGTGATTTATCCGTGGAATCAATCCAAAATCTAAAATCGAAAATCACTTATTGCCCCCCGCATTTATCTCGCGCAAGTCAATCTAAAATCTAAAATCTAAAATCGCGCAATCGATTGACGCACCCTACCACTACCACTAAAAACCCAAATCAACCGCTATTCGGTGCGCGCAAGCAAACCCAGAAAACGCCACCGCATTTAAACCCTGTCCGGGAAACGTACTGTCGCCCACACAATACAAACCAGGCATAGAAGTTCGATTAAACGGCATTCCCAGCAAACCCATTAGCTTCTGTCGCGGAATCGGGCCGTAAGTTCCGTCTTCGCGCCCCAAAAAGCGACGGTGAGAACGCGCTGTCCCCACTTCCATATAATCCAAACCGGCATCTAAACCGGGAAAAATCTTTTCTAATCTTTCAATAATTCTCCCTGCGGCCTCTTCTTTTTTATCCTCATATTCCTGCTGCGAAAGTCCTTCCCACTCTTCCATCCAGCTCGAAGTAAAAGCGTGAACGATGTGATATCCTGCGGGAGCTAAATCCGGGTCGAGCACGGTCGGAATTGACACCAAAACAGTTCCCTCCGGCGCTTCCATTTGGTTCCAATCTTCTAACAAAATGTGGTGGCAGGCACTACCCGCAGGGATTACGCTTGCTTCCACTCCCAAATGCAAACTCAAGAAACTGGGGGCTTTTTGATAGCGTTGCTGCCATTTCTTCTCGCTAGCTGGCATCTCTTCTGCGGGAAGCAATTTCTCAAAAGTATCCCAGCGCGTGGCGTTAGAAACTATGCGCTTGGCGCGGTAAACTTCGCCGGTTGCGAGCTCGACTCCGACAGCGCGACCGTTTTCTGTGATAATTTTTTTCGCTTTAGCTTTGTATTGAATTTTCCCGCCACATTTTTCTAATCCTTCGACTAATTTTTGGGCAATTTGACCGACTCCGCCTTTGGGATAATTGATGCCACCGTAATGCCTGTCGGAAAATACCATTCCGGCATTAATCATTGGCGTCAAGTCTGCGGGTACTACAGACCAGTAGTAGCATTCCATGTCGATAAATTTCAGCAAAGTAGGGTCTTTTATGTAGCGCCGCGCAATGTCGCCAGTATTTTGAGGCAGATATTTTACTAATCCCAAACAGGCTAAAGGATTCTGAAAAAAGACTCGAACGAGATATCCGGGTTCTTCTAGGGATAGCAATTCCATGCCGTTGAGGCAGTTGAAGACGCTCCAGCATTCGCCGTAAAATTTGTGGATTCCTTCGCGTTCGTGAGGGAACCTGTCTGTTAATTCTTGCAAGTATTTATCATAAGCCTGGGGAACTTCAAGTTCCAAGCCGCTGGGTAAGTGATAGTGAAGCTGTACGGGGTCGGGAATGGTTTCTAAGGTGACGTTGACTGCTTTCAGGGCGCGGGTGAGGAGGTTGGTGGTGCCGCGCTGTCCGAAACCAAAAATCATGGAGGCGCCGACATCGAATCTGTAGCCTTCTCGATCGAAATATCCAGCGCTACCCCCCGGAATTGTATAGCTTTCGAGCACTAAAACTTTGGCTTTCTTAGCTGCTAGCTGGGTGGCTGTCACGAGTCCGCCAATGCCGGAACCGATGACAATTACATCAAACTCTTGCTCTGTTGGGCGGGAGTTGGGAGAAAATAACTGGGATTGGGTAGGAGCTGACATTCGGTTAAAAATCTTAATATTTCTATGATTTTACAGTCGATCGCTCCAGAAGCAAGAAGTTCGGCAACGGATTATGTAGCGGATGTAGCGGATGTCAAGAAGACCGAAGTTCGGCAATGCCCGATGCCCTGTTTGGCCGATGCCCTGTTTGGCCGATGCCCTGTTTGGCCGATGCCCCAGCTTTTAAAAAAAAATGCGGGAACAGTCTACCATTGCCGACTGCCCCCGTCTGCCGATCCTTTGAGAGGAGAACACTAAAAATCAATATAGCCTTGTTGCTAATTAATGTCAATACTATTAGAAAAATATTTCAATAAGCGGATGGAGGTCGATCGGCGAATGGGTTCTAACTCAATCTCTGGCTTGTATGCACCCTCAAGGATGTGATAAGTTGCACAGAGCGATCGATCGCCCGTTGGGGAAGCCCGCCCCTACGGGGGCTACGCCAACGAAGCAGATCGATCGCACCGCATAAAATCCCTCAAACCTAGCAATCTCCCCAATTTCCTCATGTCCCTGCAACTGCGCGTTTACGTTCCTCCACATCCGTTAATTAAACACTGGCTGGCTGTTGCCCGCGACGCCGCCACCCCATCGGTACTTTTTCGTTCTGCGATGACAGAATTGGGAAGGTGGCTGGCTTACGAGGCGATTCGAGAATGGCTGCCGACAGTGGAAACAACGGTGCAAACGCCTTTGGCAGAATGTCCGGCGACTTTTATCAACCCAGAAGCTCCGTTAGTTGTGGTACCGATTTTGCGGGCGGGTTTGTCACTGCTCGAAGGAATTCAGACGGTTGTGCCGCTGGCTTCGGTTTACCACCTCGGCATGGCAAGAAATGAGGAGACGCTGGAACCGACTTGTTATTTGAACAAATTGCCGGCGCAGTTTAACCCGGAAACGCGGGTGATAATTAGCGAGCCGATGCTGGCGACTGGCGGGACGATTATAGCGACTATGCAGGAATTGACTGCACGGGGAATTGATCCGAGCTTGATTCGGATTATCTCTGTGGTGGCTGCTCCTCCGGCTTTGAAGAGGCTGAGTGCAGAGTACCCAAGTTTGATGATTTACACGGCAACGATCGACGAAATAGTCAACGAACAGGGCTTTATTGTACCTGGTTTGGGAGATGCGGGCGATCGAACTTACGGCACATGAACCAGCCAGTCAGTCAATTTTAGATTTTAGATTTTAGATTTTAGATTGACTCGACAGATAAGTCTGGGGGCTTGTAGGCCTTTTTGGGGGGGGGTGAGTGGTTCCAGGAACCAGTTGCTGAAATATCGGGGGAAAAAGATGAAAATCAAGCATCCAGGATACCCGCCACGTGATTCATTCCAACGCGCAAACTCAGGATCCAGAAATAAAAAACCTGTATCCGATGAAACTTGCCGAACGTATTTATCCGTGGGGTCAATCCTTCAATCCTTCAATTCTAAAATCTAAAATCTAAAATCTAAAATCGATTGACCCTGGTTTGGTAAAAGCAGGCACCGAGAGAGTTAGAATCAAAAGTACAAGTCAAAAATAAATAGCGTTTAGCACTCATTGCCCGTGAAACTTGATTCTGTTCCGCCAAGCTTGTCTGCTTCTGACTCAGTAAACCCCAATTATGATTTACCACAACAGGTACAACTACAAATAAAAGAGGTTACTGAGATTTGTGCTGCTTTAACCCCGGAGCCCGCTGAACTCTCAGTGACTGTAAATCCCGATATTTGTCAGGAACAAAAGAAACTGAAGCCCAAGCACTGGGCAATTTTTGCTTCGACTTTTGCAACTATTTTTTTAGCTGAAATTGGAGACAAAACTCAGATCGCGATTTTGCTGATGACGGCTGAATCTCGAAATCCTTGGATCGTGTTTGCGGGTGCGGGTTCGGCTTTGATAGCAACCAGTTTGCTGGGGGTGTTGCTGGGAAGGTGGCTGGCTAGTCGGATTGCTCCGAGAACTTTGGAGAGAGCAGCCGGAGTGATTTTACTGGCGATTTCGGCGGTTCTGCTGTGGGAAGTGCTGGGTTAATTGTCTGCCTTGTCGGTAAGTCGTAGATTTCTACAATAGCTAACTAAGAACTAAAAAAACATGGACTGGCAACTTTTGGGAATCAGTTTTATTACAGTGTTTTTGTCAGAATTGGGAGACAAAAGTCAATTAGCTGCGATCGCCCTGGGCAGTAGTTGTAACTCGCCGCGGGCTGTATTTTTTGGTACGGCGTCGGCGCTGCTGTTGGCCAGTTTTATCGGCGTGGCCATTGGCTTCAGCACGGCAGAGGTGTTGCCGGAACGACTGGTAAAGGGACTCGCGGCGATCGGATTTGCGGTAATGGGTTTGCGCCTGCTGTGGCCAAAAGCAGATTTACCGGAAGCATCGGAGTAGGGCAGTCGATTTTAGATTTTAGATTTTAGATTTTAGATTTTAGATTTACTCTACAGATGAATCTGGGAGTTTAAACAAGAGTCTAAAATTTTGCTTTCTCCACGGGAGGAGTTCGCAAGTATCCGTTTTTGCGCTGGTTCAGGAAACTTGACCGTATAGTTGTATCAAATCAGTTAGCATCGGAGATTATTCATATATCTCCGATCTTCATCTGCGTGAATTAGCGTCAATACATTGTCATCTGCGGCCCAAGAAATTCTCTTGTTTTGAACCGCAGATAAGGGCAGATAAACACAGATTAACGCCGATGAATATCAAATCCGGTGTTTACGATCGCGTTAAAATTTAAAAAAAATTAGCGGGGGGCGTGAATTCACGCCCCCCGCTGCGGGTTGAGTCTTTTTTCTCCACTCAACCTCTGAGCAGGGTGTCGATTAAACTTGGTTTTGGTAGCACCAGCCCAGCAGCGTACCGGCGACAGCCAACTTCAGCGCTTCCAATGCAAAATAGCCTTGGTGCAGTAGATTCATCCCGGCGGGGACTTCTGCTGCGGAATCGAACAGATTTAGCTGCAGTCCCAAGGCGCTCATTTGGGGTGTCAGGGCGTAGGTGTCAATCAGGGCGATCGCCAGAAGTACCAATGATAATAAAATTGCTGTGCGGCTGCGCTTGCCGAAGTCACCGACTAAATTGCTCAAAACCATCAAACCCGTTGCCACCACGCCCGCACAGATTAACTCAACGCGGTTGAATCCCCAGAACATTAAATTCCCGGCAGTTGCAAACTCCGGTGATGTCGTCATGCCAGATACGTAGAGACTGGGCATAATTACTAGATCCAAAATCAGGCTAACGCTGAGCCAGAAAATTAGGGCAACCATGACAATTGCTTGCCAGCGCGGTTTGATTGATTCCACTCTTGATGTTGTAATAGCTGTCATATAATTGAGCCTCTAAAATTTTCTTCTGCCTTTTCTAGAGTTTAACTAACTTTTTTCTCAAATCGTGTTAAGTATTTTTAAATTAATGGTAACTTTTGTGTAACAGACGCTGAAGAATTGTTAAGCTCACTTATGTTTGTCATCACCTCGGTTAATTAATACTAATTCCGAAAAAGTACGGAATAAATTAATAATTACTCACAGGACTTATGCACTGCGACCAAAGACATCTGTTTTTGAACCTGATTAAAGGTCATAACGTATTTTTTTCATAAAAAAACCGGGTTTCTGCGTCCAGAAATAACTCCTAATTTAAGTGTATATGCCTAAATTTCAATTATCCTCTTGGTTGCCCCGTCTCCCGCCTCAAGTCTGGATTCTTGCCGCCGGCAGATTCCTCTCCCAAAGCGGCACCGGTTTTACTTTATTTTACGCGCCGATATTTTTTGTCGATCGCGTCGGTTTATCTGCTACTGCTGTTGGGATTGGTTTGGGTAGCGGTTCAGTTTCGGGAATATTCGGCAGAATTTTGGGCGGTTCTTTTTGCGATTCCAAATTTTGGGGAAGGCGGCGAACTTTATTGCTGGCGACAATTATTTCGGCGGCGGCTTCTTTTGTACTGGCGGGGACTAATGATTTCGCTGGCTTAATTGCGGGCAATTTACTGATGGGTTTTGGGGTGGGTTTGTATTGGCCTCCAACCGAGACGATGGTGGCGGATTTAACCGAGGGCGAACAGCGACAGGAGGCTTTTGCTTTGACGCGGCTGGCTGATAATTTGGGTTTGCAAGTTGGGATTATTTTGGGTGGTTTGTTAATTTCTATAACGGGGAATTATCGATCGCTCTTTATTATTGATGGTATCTCGTTTTTAGTGCTGTTTGCAGTAGTTGCGATCGCGATCGCCGAAACCTACAAACCAGCTAATCCAGGGGATAGAGGCAAAAAGAATCGGGAAAATGGCTGGATGGTGGCGCTGAGCGATCGAAGTCTTCTAGTTTATGCTTTAGTAAATACCCTGTTCACATTATATATTTCCCAAATCCAAACCACAATGCCGCTGTACTTTAGCAAGTTTGTCGCGGTGGGGACATCGGGAAAAGGCTTTTCTACAGGTACAATTACGGTTTTGTTTGCTTTTAGCACGTTTTTAACTGTGGCTTTGCAACTGCCGGTTGTTAAAGCTTTGAAGCGGTTTTCCCATCCGAAAGCTTTGATGATTTCTGCGCTGCTATGGGGAATGGGATTTATCGCGATCGGCTTGACGGGAATGGCTGCCACTGGCAATCTATTATTAGCTGTTTTAGGCTTGAGCTTTTTGTCGATGGCGACTGTTGCTTATACGCCTTTTGCTTCTGCTTTGGTGGTGGATTTAGCGCCGGAGTCTTTGCGGGGCGTGTATTTGGCGGTTAGTTCTCAGTGTTGGGCGATCGGCTATTTAATCGGGCCGCCCCTGGGCGGTTTGGCTTTGGATAGAGGTAAAGGGGCGGCGGATAATTTTTGGTTGGGTTTGGCTTTGAGTGTGGGCGCGGCTATTTTTATTTTGCAAAAGCTCGATCGAATGTTGAAAAATAGCAGTCATTAGTTATTAGTAATTAGTCATTAGTCAGCAGTCATTAGTTATTAGTCATTAGTCATTTGTTGCTGCTATAGCAATCCTACATGAGTCGTAAATTTTTTACCCCACCCCAACCCTCCCCTTAGTAAGGGGAGGGAGTAAGAAATTTACAAATGATTTAGGATGGCTATACCAATGCCCAATGCCCAATGCCCAATGCCCAATGCCCAATGCCCAATAACCAATAACTAATTTATTTTCGTCGATCGCCCAATTTGCGGTAAACTTCTCTCAAATCAACTTGATGGTGAGCCAAAGCAACCAAAGCGTGATAAAATAAATCCGCAACTTCCCCAGCAATCCCCTCTTTATCGTCATCTTTGCAAGCCATCACAACTTCCGCCGACTCTTCGCCAATTTTCTTGAGAATCTTGTTGTCGCCGCCCTCGAACAATTTGCAAGTATAAGAACTTTCGTTAGGATTGTCTCGCCGATCGCAAATTACCGCAAATAATTGAGATAACATATCCCCTGGCGGCGGTTGAATTTCCCCATCAACTTGGTGAAAACAACTTCTTTCTCCCGTGTGACAAGCAATATCTCCGACTTGTTCGACAGTGACTAGCAAAGCATCGCTATCGCAGTCGTAACGCAGCCCTTTGACATTTTGAATGTGTCCCGAAGTCGCGCCTTTGGGCCACAATTGGGCGCGCGATCGACTCCAAAACCAAGTTTGCCCGGTAGAGAGCGTTTTTTGCAGGGACTCCCGATTCATCCAGGCCATCATTAACACTGTACCGTCCAAATAATCTTGGACGATCGCAGGCACTAAACCGCGATCGTCGTAACGAATCTTTTCAATTGGGATCGATCGGCTCAAACTCGATAAATCAGTAGTAGACATAATTTTATTTCAACTTGGTAATATAGATTAACGCTTTCCTGTCGGAGATTGTTTTTTTATTAACCGCAGAGAACGCAGAGGACGCAGAGGAAGAGAGAAGATTGAGCAAGGGATGGCTAAATTGTCAAGAACTATTTTACAAAAAATTACATTTTAGGGCGCTCGGTGCTAGTGCGACAAAGCCTAAAAAACCCAAGCTAGTATTGCTACTGATTGGTTTGTACCCTAAAATCTACTAGAATAGTTTCCTTGAATCGACCTAACCTTTATGTTGAACTGGCTATAAAATTATTCTACCAACAACAGACGTTCACTAAGGAGAAAACATTGGTTTCCACAACCTTGAAAACTACCAAATCAGAAGAAATTTTCGCTGCAGCCCAGAAGTTGATGCCAGGTGGCGTCAGTTCCCCCGTCCGCGCCTTCAAATCCGTGGGCGGACAGCCCATCGTCTTTGACAGGGTAAAAGGAGCCTACATTTGGGATGTTGACGAAAACCAATACATTGACTATGTAGGCACTTGGGGCCCCGCCATCTGTGGCCACGCCCACCCGGAAGTCATCAAAGCCTTGCACGAATCTTTAGAAAAAGGTACGAGTTTCGGCGCACCATCGCTGTTGGAAAACGTACTCGCCGAAATGGTCATCGATGCCGTTCCCAGCATTGAAATGGTGCGATTTGTCAACTCCGGCACCGAAGCCTGTATGGCCGTTTTGCGCCTGATGCGAGCTTTCACCGGACGCGATAAACTGATTAAATTTGAAGGTTGCTATCACGGGCACGCCGATATGTTCTTGGTAAAAGCCGGTTCCGGTGTCGCAACTCTGGGCCTTCCCGACTCTCCGGGCGTCCCGAAATCCACTACTGCCAATACCCTCAACGCTCCCTACAATGATTTAGAAGCAGTCAAAGCTTTATTTGCCGAAAATCCCGGCGAGATAGCAGGCGTAATTCTCGAACCAGTGGTGGGGAATGCCGGTTTTATTACCCCGGATGCAGGTTTTCTCGAAGGTTTGCGGGAAATTACTAAAGATAACGGTGCTTTGTTGGTTTTTGATGAAGTAATGACTGGTTTCCGCATCGCCTACGGTGGAGCTCAGGAAAGATTCGGTGTCACCCCGGATTTGACTACTTTGGGTAAAGTTATCGGTGGCGGTTTGCCGGTGGGAGCTTACGGGGGAAGGCGGGATATTATGGGGATGGTGGCTCCTGCTGGCCCGATGTATCAAGCGGGTACGCTTTCGGGAAATCCTTTGGCGATGACTGCTGGGATTAAGACTTTGGAATTGCTGCAAAAACCCGGCACTTACGAACAGTTGGATAAGATTACTAAAAAACTGTCTGACGGATTGCTAAAAATTGCTAAGGAAACCGGGCACGCGGCTTGGGGCGGGCAAATTAGCGGGATGTTTGGCTTGTTTTTTGCGGCTGGCCCGGTTCACAATTATGAGGATGCGAAGAAGTCGGATTTGACAAAGTTCAGCCGCTTTCACCGGGGAATGTTGGAGCACGGAATTTATCTGGCTCCTTCGCAGTTTGAGGCGGGATTTACTTCTTTGGCTCATACTGAGGAAGATATCGATCGAACTTTGGCTGCAGCGCGTGAAGTGATGGCCAGTATTTAACGTGTGTAGTAAGGATTTTCATCCTTAAAACTCAGGAATAAATAATTAAAGTCCTTGCTGTTTGTTGGCAGTAAGGACTTTAATTTTTAACTGCTTTATCAAATAAAGTCCTGAATCATACAGACTATTCAGGACTACCTTTTAATCAGGCTTACAGGCTTTTTTAGTAAATTTTCACGGGGTAATTCATGTTTAAGGGTGTGAGGGAATTACAAATTAGTAATTATAGGAACTCTCTACTTTGCGGTAGCAATCCCTAACTTAGCTCCCTTAATTCGGCGTAATCGATCCATAACTTCCACAACATTTCCGTGATTGACGCTTTTATCTGCATTCAACACAATTAAGGAGTTCTGATTTGACCCCATTACCTGTCGCACTGTACTCTCAATCTGGTCTAAGTTGACTAACTTTTTATCAACCATTAATTTTCCATTAGCATCAATGGTGACGGTAATTTTAGCAGGCGAGTCCTGAACTTGAGAGGTTGATGCTTTCGGTAAATTTACGGGTAGACCCTCGGATTTGGATAAAGACAGAGAGGAAACAATTAAAAACGTTAATATGGCGAAGACCACATCAATCATTGGCACGATGTTAATCTGGGCAATAGTCTCAGGTTCATCGGGTAGGCGCATAATTAGATTCTCTTGGTAGTTTTTCGTAGCGGTGACGGTACATTAACTCTAGCTGGCCTCCAGCTTCCTGAATAAAAGCTATCTGCTGTAAGTAAAACCCGCGAAACATATTGGCAAATAAGAGTGTAAAGATTGCCACAACTAACCCTATTGCCGTAGAAACGAGGGCTTCGCTAATCCCAGAAGTAACGCCTGCGGCATTGGTGCCCGTGGCATTCCCCAGTTTGAGAGAACTAAAGGTGGTAATTAACCCCAAAACTGTTCCGAGCAACCCAAATAGTGGGGAAAGGCTGATAATGGTGTCAAATATTGTATTGAATCGCTTCAGGATGGGGATTTCTGCCTGAGCACCACTCTCTAAGGCCAAACGAAATTCTTCGATGTTGGGGGAGTCTAATTCTAAAGCTTCTAAAAAAATCCGGGCTAGGGGCAAATCGCTGTTTACTTGTAACTTTTTGATGGCGGAATCGGGGTTTTGACTGTAAAGCTGTAGCACTTCTCGCACGACTCGCCGCTGCCGCCGATTTACCCTAAACCAAAAGGCAAGACGCTCTATGATCAGCGCGACTGCTGCGATTGAGGAGGCAAATAGCGGCCAAGCAACAATGCCTGCGGCGCGAAAAATGTAAATGAAAGCATCCATTGATTTGTACTCTCGCTAGCTCGGTTGAGTGATCGCAAGCTGCCTAATGCTGTAATTAGCCCGATCGAAGGTTGGTAGAGTTTCTGCGTCAAGTCGGCACAAGTGATTCAGGCTGCGAATTGTTTCACTCAAGCGCGATCGCACTACCTGTATGTGACTATCTTCGTCTGTACCCAAAATGCTCCTACTGCGATCCCGATCGAGATCGCGACAGATTGTTCTGCCAGTGCTTCTTTGCTAAATATTTGCGTTAGGACTTGACAATAATCTTCAATAATTTAAAAGATTCTCAACTAGGTTTCCACAAAGTTCAGGGTTTGTCAAGTCATGCGCCACACTTTTAGATAATAATTATCGAACTGATAGCAAAAAGAAATAAGTTTTACTAATTAATTGATTTTTATGAAAAGCTTGAGAATGTGGAATTTTGTTGGTAGATTAGGGGCTAGAGTATTGCATTTAAGGCGTTGTGGAACCTGGCCCTGCCAGAATCAGAACATTGACACCGCCCATAAGAGCAAAGTAGACGCCCCCAAAGAAAATGCTGATTGGTAGCCTCTAGCCCCTATCTCAAAATTAAATAATGAAAATTAATTGCAAGAGTCTTGAACAGGGTGACAGTCTTCTTATAGGATGGGTAGGTTCATCAGTGATAGCAAGCTCAACCCGCAGTTGGTAGCTTGTTTCGGGTGATGTCGGGGAGCCAGCGAGGATGTTGCCATCCATAAAGGAGAGTGAGAAGGCATGAGTTTTTCAAATATTTCGGCGACGCAAAGACAACAACAAGAAGAAGCTCTCAAAAAAGTTCTGGCGATCAGTCTGTTAGCCTCAACCTTACTGCACGGTGTCGCGCTGCCGTTGAGCCTCAAGTTCGTCAAACCTGCTGAATTTGAAGAGGATGCAATTGAAATTGTTGTGCTTGATGAGCCAAAAGTAGAGGAAACCCAGCCAGAGCAGACTATTCCAGAAAAGGCATCTCCCCCGCCTGAGACGTTAAAACCAGAACCGCCACCAGATCCAACTCCCGCAGAGGAGCCACCAGTAGCGGCAACGCCACCGCCGATTCCAGAGGAGCCACCAGTAGCGGCAACGCCACCGCCGATTCCAGAGGAGCCACCGGTAGCGGTAACGCCACCGCCGATTCCAGAGGAGCCACCGGTAGCGGCAACGCCACCGCCGATTCCAGAGGAGCAGCCAGTAGCGGCAACGCCACCGCCGATTCCAGAGGAGCCACCGGTAGCGGTAACGCCACCGCCGATTCCAGAGGAGCCTTCCCCCGCACCTCAAGAGGATTTCAATTCCCCAAAAACTCCTCAAACCCCGATCGCTCAGGAACCCGAAACCCCCTCGCCCGATCCTCCAAAAAGCGAACCACCCGTTAGCGACTCCCGCCCCAAGGGTGCTGCGAGTCTCCCAGACTTTACAAAAGATGCTGGAAATCTCAACTCCTCAGACAGCCCTGAAAACCAGCCGCCTGCTTCGGCGGGTAGCGGGGAACCTTCCTCAGAGCCATTAAATCCTTCTTCCGGGCCCCTACAGCGATCGCCCGCGGCTGGCCCGCCAGTCACAGCTACTAGGCCAGGAGGCGGTAGTAACTCTGGAAATGCGATCGGGGATCTCACAAACCCCTCCTCCCCTGATAGCCCCGGAGGAAGTGCGTCGAACTCACCATCCGGTGCCCGCGAAAATGGCAACATACCTTCTGATGAGCCATTTGCGGCTGGTTCGGGGCGATCGCCCCGATCGCCTGCGGCTGGCTCCCCAGTCACGGCCACCAGGCCAGGAGGTGGCGGAAATTCGGGAAGTGCGATCGGAGATTTAGGAAACCTCCCCTCCTCTGGTAGCCCTGCAGGAAGTGCATCGAACTCATCACCCGGTGGAGGTGGAAATGGCGGCGGGGGTTCGTCACAGCCATTTGGCAGCGGTTCCGGGCCAATGCCAAAACCGACAAATCCAGGAAGAGGGGGGAGTCCTTCGCGCCCTGCCGGCGCGCCTCTGGCCACTTGCATTAGTGGCTGCGGTAAACCTGAATATCCGATCGCAGCCAGAGAAGAAGGGCGCCAAGGCCAAGTGGAACTCATTTGTGACATTGACCCCAACGGTAAGACATCCAACATCAAGATATTGACTCCTAGCAAATACAACGACTTGAATCGCGCAGCGATGAAACAAGTACAAGAAAGGAAATATGCCCCATCAGAGAGTGGCATTCAAGGGGAAAGAATAGTCATTATCTTCCGGCTCACTGACTAGGGATTTTATTGAGACTATAGCAATTTGGCTGGGAATTCTATAGCACCGTCCAAGGAATAGCAAAGTTAAAAGTTGAATTTTTTGTGAATTATGAATGTGGGAATGTCGTCAGCAATATTAAGTAAACTTCAGCGAGTTGGACTCACTCTATTACTTGGTACCAACTTGGGAATGGCTTTGTTGTTTGCCAACCCTCACAGCGCAATGGCAGGAGTAATTACTTTACCCGATGGCGGACGTTGCGAGGGAGAATTGAGTGAGGGAAAACTCAGCGGCCCCGGCATGTGTCAATATGCCAACGGCGATCGCTACGAAGGCTCTTTTCTCAACGGCCAACCTCACGGTCAAGGAATTTATACCTTTAAAGAAGAAGGTAAATATCAAGGAGAATTTGCCTTGGGTGAATTCAACGGTAAAGGTGTCCGCGAATTTGCTAACGGCAACCGCTACGAAGGTACTTTTAAAAACGGTGAGTTCGACGGTACAGGCACTTTTACCTCGACTAACGGCATTCGTTACGAAGGCTCTTTTACGAGTGGTTCTCCCAGCGGTCGTGGGGCTTTTACGTTCAGTAATGGCACTCGATGCGAAGGAGATATTAAAGAAGGAAAAGTTAACGGCAAAGGCGTCTGTCAATATGCTAATAAGAACCGCTACGAAGGAGAGTTGCTGAATAACTTGCCTCACGGACAGGGAATTTATACCTTTGCGGTCGGAGGCCGTTATGAGGGGCAATTTAGTGAAGGGCAATTTCACGGTAAAGGGGTTCGCGAATATCCGAATGGCAACCGCTATGAAGGAGAGTTTGTCAAGGGCAACACTCAAGGTCAGGGGTTGTTTACTTTTAAAGAAGGAGGACGTTATCAAGGGCCGTTTGACAATGGAGAATTTAGTGGTGAAGGTGTCCGCGAGTTCGCCAATGGAGATAGCTATAAAGGCACTTTTGTCAAGGGTAAGATGAGCGGGAAAGGAGTTTACGTTTTTAAGAATGGCGATCGCTGCGAAGGCGAATTTAGCGATGGTCAGTTCAACGGCAAAGGTACCTGCATTTACGCCAATGGCGATCGCTATCAAGGTGAATTCCTCAACGGCCAGAAACACGGGCAAGGTTCCTACATTTATGCAGATGGAACGAAAGTAGAAGGAAATTGGCAACAAGGTCAAATTAAAAAATAACCTTATAACCTATCTCGCCCTACTTGTTTACCCCCCCTCCTCACCAATAACATAAGGCGCTTTACAGTAGGCACAGCGGCGTTTTATAGCGCTTTTCAAGTTGGTGAGCTAGCGGAGGGTTTTTAATTTCACATCCGATTTACACAGGGTCTTTTTTAGGATTTTCTGGATAGCTCGAAGAAAAGTTATTTTTTTAACTGCATATCGACTCAGATAGACGTAGATAGATTACATTTTGGGGCAACGGATTTGGTATAAATTTTTCCCTTGTTCTCCATAAAAGGGGTTTAAATCCTCGGCGTTTTGTTCATGCAGCTTGTTTAAAAGGCTGCAATTTCTCAGTTTAAACCACCCTAGCCAATTAATTTCCAGTGTTTCTACAACTAAAAAAACAAGACCGACGGATTGTTTCGTTATTAATGAGTTTTATTTTAGTTTTGCTTCTAAATAATGGGGTTCAATCCTCGCCTCAAACAGGCACTCAAATTCTTTGGGATACCTATGGAATTCCACATATTTACGGAGAGAATACTAAAAGCCTTTTCTACGCTTTTGGGTGGGCGCAGATGCAAAGTCACGGTAATCTGATTTTGCGTCTTTACGGGCAAGCTCGCGGACAAGCTGCGGAATTTTGGGGTGAAGATTATCTGGAATCCGATCGCTGGGTGCAAACTATGGGAATTCCTAATCGTGCAAAGGCGTGGTATGAATCACAAACTCCCATTTTTCGCAACTATCTCGATGCTTTTGTTGGCGGAATGAATGCCTATGCAAAAGAACACCCAGAGGCGCTCACGGAAGAATTAAAGGTAGCATTGCCCCTCAAACCGGCAGATGTATTGGCACACGAGCAGCGTGTCATCAATTTTACTTTTGTAGTCGATCCAGAGCGCGTTGAAAATCTCACTGAAAATCACACCCCCAAAGGCTCTAATGGTTGGGCGATCGCTCCTTCCCATTCTCAAAGTGGCAATGCCATGCTATTGGCAAATCCTCACCTTCCTTGGTCGGATTTATATTTATGGTACGAAGCACAACTGGTTGCCCCAGAAATTAACGCTTACGGAGCGACTCTCGTCGGATTTCCTGTATTAACGATCGCCTTTAACGACAACTTGGGATGGACTCATACTGTCAACACTCACGATGGCTGGGATGCCTACGAATTGCCCCTCGCTAACGATGGCTATCGCTTCGATGGCGAAGTCCGAAGTTTTGACAGGGAAGAGAAGGTTTTAAAAGTCAAAGAAAAGAATGGGAATTTGCGATCGGAATCTCTAGTAGTGCGGCGTTCTGTTCACGGGCCGATTCTCACAGAAAAACAGGGCAAAGCGATCGCCCTGCGCGTTGTCGGACTCGATAAACCAGCAGCCCTTCAGCAGTGGTGGGATATGGCACGAGCCCGGAATTTCAATGAATTTGAGGCTGTTTTAAAGCGCTTAGAAATTCCCATGTTTACCGTCATGTATGCCGATCGAGAGGGGCATATCATGCACTTGTTTAACGGTCAAGTCCCCATTCGCAAAAACGGAGATTTTAAATACTGGTCAGACACAATCCCAGGCGATACGTCAGAGACTTTGTGGAGCAAAAATCATCCTTATGCGGATTTGCCGCGCGTTGTCGATCCGCCCAGCGGTTGGTTGCAAAATACCAACGATCCTCCTTGGACAACGACGTTTCCCAGCGCGATCGCACCGAATAATTATCCCGCCTACATGGCACCGCGCGGCCCGATGGATTTGCGATCGCAGCGATCGGCAAAAATGCTGTTAGAAGATGAAAAAATCTCTTTCGATGAATTGATGCAATACAAACATTCTACTCAGGTAGAACTCGCCGATCGCCTCCTCGATGATTTAATTCCCGTCGCACGGCAAGGCAGTGAAAAAGCGCGCCGCGCTGCGGAAGTTCTCGCCACTTGGAATCGCAAAGTCGATGCTGACAGTCGCGGTGCGGTGCTGTTTGCCTTTTGGAAAAAAGCGATGGATGCCGATAAGTTATTCGCTAAACCTTGGAGCGAAGATGCGCCTCTAACGACGCCAGACGGGTTGGCAAATCCTGCGGAGGCGGTGCGGGTGCTGGAAGCGACAGCAACCAAAGTTGAGGCGACTTATGGCGCGTTAGATGTGGCCTGGGGGGAAGTCTTCCGATTGCCTGGGGAAGCGAATTTGCCGGCAAATGGAGGTGACGGTGATTTGGGTGTATTTCGCTCAGTATGGTTCGCTCCTGGGAAAGACAATCGCTTTCAAGCGGTTGCAGGCGATTCTTTTGTGGCTGCGATTGAGTTCTCGAATCCGGTGAAAGCGATGGCGCTAAACAGTTACGGCAACGCTACTCAACCTGGTTCGCCCCACGTCGGCGATCAGTTGCAGCTCTTTGCTCGCAAGGAATTGCGCCCTGTATGGCGATCGCGATCGGAAATTGAAGCTCACCTGAGTTCGCGCCAGAAACTATAGCAACCGCCAAGGCGGTTAAGACGTAGACTAGAAATAGTCCCGCTTTCTGCGATCGCACTTTTCATGCCCAAACCCTACAGCTACGACCTACGTCATGCCGTTATTCAAGCCATCAAGCTAGATGGCTTAAAAATTAGTGAAGCCAGTATTATATTCAACCTATTCCCCAGACCTTAACAAAATAGAGCAATGCTGGTCTTGGTTAAAAAGTCGCATCCGCAAACAACTAGATCAGTTTGATTGTTTACCAGATGCAATAGAGAATGTCTTACGCTTTGCGTCCTAACCGCCAAGGCGGTTGCTATACTTTTTCAGCAAACCCCAATTAGCTCTAAATTTATCTGAGTATTTCTACTCATTGCATGATTGGGATGCTTCCTTTAAAATGAAAATCGCTGGTTTTTATTAGTCTATGTCTAGCCACAATACTTAAGGAAATCGAACAGATGGTGGATCAAGACAGTATTCTTATTGAAGTGAATCAAATTTGCAATTTAAATTGTGAATATTGTTTTTATCATGATCATGGTAGATATAAAGAACAAATGACACTTAGTATGTTTAATGAGGTACTAAGGAATGAACCAAAAAATATTTTTATAACTGGAGGAGAGCCTTTTTTGAATCCCAATATCATAGAAATGATTAAATTGGCGAAAAGTAAAAATATAAAATGTTCAATATTTACAAATGGCATTATTCTGTTAAAATTATTGGATTCGGTTGATCCACAAGATATATTTGAAAATCTTGATAAAATCATTATTTCCTTCGATACTTTTGACAATGGCTATTCATTAAGAACGATAAATAGCAGTTCTATATTAAAAGCAATTGATAAAGTTTTAGAGTATAAAAGTTCATTGTTAGAAGTAAAAATATGTCTCAATAATTATAATATAGAACAATTTAGAAAAACTGTTGAAACTTTAATTGAGAGAGGAGTAAATTCCTTATCAATAAATTTAGTTCATGATATTGATAGTAGTAGTAAAAAGTTTGATATAAAAAACACATCAGAAATCACAGAGGTATATAAAGTAATCCAATATTACTCCGCATATTTTAATCAGAATTATGTGAAAGCACATCAACAATATCTTAATAAAGATATATCTAATTTAATTAAGACCTGTAAAGCATGGGATGGATTTAACTTTGTTAATTGTTTAGGAAAGACCTATGGTTGTCCTGCGTCTATGCAAGAAACTAGAATAGACAAAACTAAATGTGTAAGCGAAAAATGTATAAACTTGTGGGAGATGTATTAAATTGAATATTATATTTGAAGGTATAGATGGAGTTGGCAAAACCACACTTATAAGTAAAGTGATTGAACAACTTACCAAAGATGGGTATTTGGCAAGTAATATTTCAGAGTTAGAAGATACTCCTTTAAGAACTTTATTAGATAATTTATTAAAAGAAGATATCTTTTTTAAAAGTAATAAAACTTTTAAAACAAGTATATATGAAACTTTCCTTTTATCAGCACATTTTTTTTATAAACAAGAGTTTTTTAGAAATGATTCAAACAAAATCAATTTCTATGATAGAGACATTTTTACTCTATTGTGCTATCAAGAGCAAATGATCAAACTAGAGTACGGAAAACAAGCAAATGCTTTTTTGGGTTATTGGAAAAGCTGTTTAATGTTTGATTTGAAAAATATAGATTTATTAGTATATGTTAGTGTTCCAGTATCTTTAAGCTTTGCTCGCATTGAAAAAAGAGATAACATCAGTTTGACCCAAAGCCAAAAAGAGTTTTTAGTTGACACAAAAGAATGCTTTGAGGAACTTATCAAATCTGTATGTCAAGAAAGAGATATACCTGTTTTATTAATAGATGGCAGCAAAGACCTAAAGAGTAACATCCAAATAATTAGCGAGAAAATTAAATGCATAAATTAAACATTAAGGCAGATAGTATAAACGCCACAAAAGAAGATATAGACAATATAGCAGAAGCTTTAGCTGATTCAGATGTTACTGTTTTTAATAGCAAAATATTAAATAAGTTTGAATCTCTATTGTCTAATTTTTTATCAAAAGATGAAGTAGTAAAAAATATCACAATGCCAAATTGTACATCAGCAATATTTGTGGCATTGCAACTAATAGATTTACAGGAAAATGATGAAGTAATTGTTCCAAACTTAACTCATGCTTCAGCTATTTTGCCTGTTATACATATTCATGGCTGTAAAATTAAAGTTTGTGACTTTCAAGAAAATTCTTGCGATTTGAATTTAAATCATTTAAAATCCTTAATTACTTTAAGAACAAAAGTATTAATTGTATCTTATCTGCACGGGTTTCCTTTTAATTTAGATAAAATTAAAGAAATTTGCGAAGAACATAATATTAAAATTATAGAAGACTCAGCCCAAGGTCTAGGAGTCAAAATAGGAAAAAAATTCGCAGGAACTATTGGCGACTATGGCTGCTTTAGCTTTGGTGCTAATAAATTACTAAGAACAGGTGAAGGAGGTGCTTTGGTTTATAAAAATGAAAAAGATTTTGATATTATTAATCAATATAGGCACGTTGGGGAAATTTGGAAAAAATCAGGTTTATCAACAGTTTCTAGTAACTTGACATACCGTGACATATTAGAACATGGTTTTGATTATATAAAAAAGGGATTTAATTTTAGATTTAATCCAATAAATATCGCATTGGGAATTAGATGTTTAGAAAATTTAAATACTATAATTCAGGATAGACAATATAAGTTAAGTTTGTACCAAGAAATATTAAGAGATGTACAAGGAATCAGGTTGATAAATGACTCTATCATTAAAACTGCTCCTATTTCAGCTTGGTTTTTAATAGATCCAGAATTGTACGAAATAAACAAACTCATAATTAAGGCTATTGAGTTAGGAATTCCAATAGGGAAATTTAAATATCCAACGGTTACAGAAACAAAAGGATTTAAAAAATATATTATCAATATTAATGATGAATTTATACACTCAAATTATGTTAAAAAAAATAGTATATTTCTTCCACTTTACGAAAATATAAAAATTGAAGATGTAAAAGCTATTGGAGAAAACATCAAAGAAATATTAGTCAATTTTGAACAAATTACTTTTAATGAAAAGCTATTAGATGAAAATATAAAGTATTTTAACGGTTTCTTTTTAAAATGATTGGGGGATATAGATGAAATTACTAAGTAAGGAAAAAATTGGCTTTAGTAATGAGAAGTTTGAAAAACTTAGCTGGGATCAATTTGAAAAATTGTCTAATTTCATTGTAAATGATATTTTTCTCAGTAACTTCCATTTAGAAAAGGTCTCTTTGTTAGGTATTGCGAGAGGCGCATTGCCCCTTTTGTCCTATGTTTCACATCATACAAAAATTAGAGATTTGTCAATTTGTCAATTAAAAATGACAAATAGTGATAAACCATTTGATTACGGAACATCATCCATACTACTTAAAGCAATAAGAAATGATTTTGATAAATTTATCATATTTGAAGATATCATTTTTAGAGGGCAGACAATAAAGCTTGTTCAAGATGAAATATACAAAAAAAATAAAGATATTCTAGCTATATATTCATTACTTGTAGATGAATCTTATGAAAATAAATTTATTACAGCACAAGTTCGATCTGCTGCTCTTGTTAAACAGAATCATTGGGTGAAATTTCCGTGGGAGAGCGATGAGTTATGAAATGGATAGCATTTTTTTCACAAACTGGAAATGAAATTATAAATATAACTCAAAATATTAATATTTCACCCGATATAATTGTAACAAATAAACAAAATATAGAACTATTAGAAATCACTAAATTATTCGCATCAAAAATATATAAAATGCCAAATAATCCGAAAGAAGAAGATTATTTTAAATTATTTAAACTGATAGAAATTGACACAAAAGCTACCCTAATTACATTACACGGTTTTTTAAGAATTATTCCTAATAGCATTTGTAACAATTATAATATTGTAAATTTACATCCAGGGTTAATTAACAAATATCCAGAATTAAAAGGTATCCATCCTCAAAAAAAAGCAACTTATTTGAAACATCCAATCATTGGATGTGTTATACACAAAGTATCACCAATCGTTGATGGGGGTGAAATTTTGCTATCTGCTTCAGAAGAAAGTAAATACAATTTAACTGATAACTTGAAAGTTTTAAAAGATTTGTCGTTGAATTTATGGCTGAAGTATCTTAAATCGGAAATATAGCAGAAGGAAGAAGGAAGAAGGAAGAAGGAAGAAGGAAGAAGGAAGAAGTTAAAAAGGCGTTGCATAATTGCGGGATGGTTTTGATTGTTTTGTGGGATGGGATCTCTTCGCCCGAAGGCGTGTATTTTCACAGCAGGCGGGACGGCTAACCCCACTCCCCACAAGAATCATCCTCAAATTGTGCAACGCCGTTAAAAAACCTCTCTCCTTTTACCTTTCCCATTTCCCCTTTACGCATCGCGCAGCAGCCGGCAAGCATACCCACCGACTGCTACGAGCAATAAGCCCAGCGAGGAGATAGCGTATAACAAGGCCATGCCAGCACCGGCACCTGTCCCCATAATTGGGCCAAAAATAGCTGCTAAAAAACCTCCCGGTTGCATGGCGGGTTCAAAGACGCGATCGGCAAGTGGCCCTGCGATCAATAAACCGATCGCAGACGCCAATTGCACGATAACTGCTCTGGTAGCAAAAACGCGCCCCTGTACTTCTGGTGCGACTTTCGCCAACCAAATCGCCTCGTTGGAACTGCCGAGGATGGGGAAATTGAAAGACGAACAAAATTGAGCGGGAATCCAGATAGAAAGGGCCTGGCCGAAAGCAAAGACTATTTTACTCAAGCCCGCGCCTGCCATGCCGAGCAGAAAGCCCCGGATTCGGCGTTTGGGGCCGCCCCATATACTGACGATCGATGCTCCTAAAACGCCGCCGGCGCCGGCGGCTGAAAGGATAGTACCGAGGATTCTGGCATTGTTGTCGGTGCGTGCCAGAATCATCGGTGAGTAGAGGGCCGCGCCGATGTCGTGAGCGAACCAGAATAGCGACACGGACACCAGCAAGGCAAGCAGGCTGGGACGATCGACGATGTAGCGGAATCCGAAGCTGAGTTCTTGCCATAGGTGAAAGCGAGTCGCTTGGGGATTGGAAGCGATCGCGGGCTGTGGTATTTTGACAGATACTAGGGTGGCGATCGCGATTGTAAAAGTTGCCAGGTCGATCGTAAAAATCCCGCCGGGCCCGATCGCAGAATAGAGAATCCCCGCCAGTGTCGGAGCAATAATACTCGCGCCGTAATTTGCCAAAAAACTTAAACTGCTAGCGCGGCTGTAATGCTTTTCTGGCATCATTGTGGCGATCGCTGCTGAGTAAGCTAACTGCTGAATTTGGTCAAAAATTCCGTTAATCGCAGCCGCTACATATATATGCCATATTTGCAGGTTTTGGCTGATATAAAGTAATAGGATAGTGAGCGTTAACAGAGCTGAAACCGCATCACCTATCCCCATCAAAAATTTTCGATTCCAGCGATCGACGAGAATGCCAGCAACCGGAGCGAGCAAGATGCGCGGCAATTGAGTAAAAAACATCAACAAAGCCAAAGCTGTCGCTTGACTGGTAGAGTCCCAAATCCAAATAGTCAGCGCAAACGCGGACATAGCGCTGCCAATCATCGAAGCAGTTTGTCCGAGCCAGAGTTGAATAAATTTTTGCATTAAAGAAGCGATTGATAGGATTTAAAATTGAGAGAATCGGGGTTTTTAGGCAGGAGAATGACCGAAAGCATCCAGGATACAAGCCTCCGGATTCATTCCTTCGCAGACTCAGGACCCAGAAATAAAAAACCTGTATCCGAGAAACTTGCCGAACGTATTTATCTCGCGCAAGTCAATGCTTCAATCTAAAATCGAAAATCGAAAATCGATTGACACCCGCATAAAACCACACATTGCTCTCATTAAAACCAAGGCCATTGCTGGCTAAGGGGAGATAATTCTTCATATTGCTGTCTCGCCTCCTTGCGGTAAAATTTCACCAAATGCCGCTGTCGCCACATCAGTACGCCCGTAACAAACAGTACGATCGCTGCTAATCCTGCGATCGTGTGTACCAGCCGCAAGTAAATTCCGCCATAGCTGCCAATATGTAGCGGATAAAGCGAGTTGAGAATTCGATTTGCGACAGAAGCTGAATTTACGCTGTCAGCCTGCAATATTTCGCCACTGTATTGGTCGAGATAAATGGTGCTAACCCCGTTTGGATGCGGCTCGTTGGGAAATTTTTTCCGTACTTTAAAAATGCCTTCAGGCGTCAAAGGCAGAGAAATAAAAGTAGTTTTAGCTTCGGGCCAAACGGTATTAACTTGGTGTAAGATTTCGTCAATGTTTTGCCTCGAACTGCTAGAGTGGGGATGAGAATTCAAGGCGGGCTGTGGCTTTTCATTGGTTAGCCAATACAATGTCGATTCAACCGGCGCATAAAAAATTATCGCTGTCCCTGTAGCGGAGATGAGTATGAGAAAAGCGACCGATACAATGCCAGAAACGTTATGTAAATCAAATACAGTCCGCTGCCAGTGAGCTTTCCAATTAACAGAAAATCCGCGAGCCAAATTGCGCCAGCCAGTCCACAATACCAAACCACTAAAAGTTAGGCATAGCATTACTAGACCGCAAATACCGACCACAAGATGACCGAATTCTCCTCCCGCTAATTCCGCGTGTAACGTAAAAATAAAACCTGTAAAAGTTTCTTTCTTAAGGCGCGAACCATTAATTTTTCCGCTGTAAGAATTGACATAAACGTTAACTATTTCTTCACTCTTAGACAGCATTGAAACTTGGCAAATATCCTTCCCTGAGCGTGGCAGCAAAATACTAAGAGCTTGATTTTGCGGATAAGCTTTTTCGACAATATGCAGGACATTTTCCAGCGGTATTCGTTCGGCTTGAGGAATTACTTGCAGGAGTTGGGGATTGAAGAACCGATCGATTTCTGGACTAAAAACCAGCAAGCTGCCCGTTAAAGCAATTACTGCTAGAAATATTCCTACTACCAACCCCAAATACAAGTGCAGTTTGAATGCGAGTTTGCGGAACTTCATCTCTAGATTTTTCTCAAAGCCGTTAACTGTTATCATTAAGGTAAAATCGGTAGTCCGACAGGGAATGAATTCCCTGTCTCAAAGCTAAAGTCCTCGCTATGAGGACTGAGAAAAACACTTTTCAACTCATTAGTCCTCTTTTAGAGGACTTTAGCTATTAGACAGGGGTTTCAACCCCTGGCGGACTGGCGGACTAGCGGGTGGCCGCGAGGACTGGCAGACTAACAGCTTAAATTGACACCAATGGGTTCTTGGAGTGTCCCTACGGGGGATATTGAATCTACTTCATAAACCTGCAATCTGCTGTAATTACCAGTTAAGGCGGTAATTAACACTGAGAGTCAAACCTCTGCCTGCATAATTAGCGCTGTCCGATCCAAATCCAGCTAAGTATTGGGAGATCACGGGAAAATATTGATTATTCAATAAATTCTCGACTTTGACTTGTAGCAGCCCCGATCCAATTTTAACCGCGCTGACGTAATCCAGTGTGAGATAGCTGCTAATCGGGCCGCCATCCGAGCCGTCTTTGAAGGCTTGATCGCGATTTCCAGAATATAATAACTGTAACCGATTGTTCCATCCCGGCAAAGTTTCGTTTTGAACATAAGCTGTTAGCTTGAGGGGTGGAATTCTGCTGCTATCGAGGGCGATGTAACGGTTGTCCTCCTCATATTCGCCATGAAGATAGGTAGCAGTCCCGCCGATCGACCATGCTCGTGCAGGTTGCCAATCCACAGTCCCTTCTAAGCCGTAAATGCGTTCTGGGGCGCGGATTAGTTCCAGGCGACCTGTGTTGCCAACTGGTTGAAAACTGATGCCTAGATCGGAGGTATTGTAAAAAGCGGCAAGCGACATTTGCACGGATCGCCACCCTCCTCGAATGCCAATTTCGTAGCTGTTGACTTTTTGCGGTTGAGTTACTTCTAACGAGGATTCAATTCCCACAAAATCGTCGGGGGGTTGGCGGAGAATGCGGCCAAAATCTGGAACTGAGAAACCTTGAGAAAAGTTGCCAAATACGTTGAAGGTGTCATTAATTTTATAGACAGCCCCTGTATTAAATAGGGTGGCGTTAAATTTGCGATCGCCTCCTTCGATCTGGCGATCGTTAAAAGTGGTATAATCATTGACGTTTAACCCGACGCGTTCGTGACGTATCCCCCCACTTAGAATCACGATATCGTCAATATTCCATTCCAATTGACCGAAAAAGCCAAGGCTGTTGTAAGTGTAAGGAGGGACGAAAGGACGCTCGGAAATTTTCCGGTAAACCCTGCCACCACTTGCGTCAACTCTCTCTGGGTCGTACAGGTCGAAACGCTGTTTGCTATCTTCAGTAACATAGTCTGAACCCCAAGTTAATCGAAGATTTTCGGCACTGGATAAAGGAGTGGTGACCGCAAGCCTTCCTCCTATTTGTTCGTTCTCGGCTCGCGAACGAGCAACGCCGACAAACGGGCCAAAGAAATCGGACGTGCGAAAATCAGAGGGAACACTTACATTGGAATTCGTTCGATAGTAAATTTGACTTTGAAGGCTGCTGCCAAAAAGGTTTTGGTTGGTGTAACTGAGGTTGAGCTGTGTACTTCTATTTCCCGGTGTTTCCCCGTCAATATCCAAATCTCCGGTTCGGATGGCGCGGGCTTTTTGCCGTCCTTCCTGGTCGTCAACACTAAAGTCTGGAATCACATTGGGATCTTGAGTTTCCCGATAGTGATTGACAGTTAGTTGCAGCCGCTGGTTGGTGTCCAAATCTACCCCGACTTTGCCCATCACGTTGAAGAGGGTGCTGCTATCTCCGCCGAGTTCAAAATAGGGAATGCGCGAGCCTTTGGCATCGTAAAAAGCTCCACTTCTAGAGAGCGAGACAGTGCCCGTCAGATCGACATTGCCACTTCGGCCAGAAACCGTCTGCTGAGCGTTAAAGCTTAGAGCATCATCCGTGTTTGTTAAACCGCTACTGACGCCCACTTCAGTAACAGCACTTAGCCTTTCCTCAGTTGGCCGACGAGTAATAATATTAACCACGCCACCTGTAGCCTGAGCGCCGTAGATTGCTGTAGACCCCCGCACTACTTCAATGCGTTCGATCGCGCTAGGATCGATGTTTCTAAATTCTCTGCCAAACGATTGAAGATTGGTCGTTTGTGGCACGCCGTCAATCAGAACGGAAACGTCCCTACCCCGCAAAGTTTGTCCATAAGTGGCAGTCAATTGAGTCGGGGGCGCGAAACCGGGAACCTGATTTGCCAGAGCTTCCCCGATATTTCTTGATTGCCCTACCTGCTGCTGAAGTTCTTCGGAGTCTACCACCGTTATAGAGCGCGGCACGTTGGTCACTCTTTCTGCGGTTCGTGTTGCAGTGACGACGATTTCAATCGGGTCTCTCCCCGCCTGTGGCGTCCCAGGTGGCTGCGCTGTCGGGGGCAAGGGTGATCCGGGCGTCCCAGGTGGCTGTGCTGTCGGCGGCAAGGGTGATCCGGGTGTCCCAGGTGGCTGCGCTGTAGGTGGCAAGGGTGATCCGGGTGTTCCAGGTGGCTGCGCTGTCGGCGGTAAAGGTTCTGCAGGTATCTCTACCGGCTGCCCTGTCTGTGGGAAGGGTGCTGCAGGTGCCCCCGGCCGCTGTGTTGTAGGAGCAGGTGCCCCCGGGCGAGCCGTCATCTCCGAGGTGGGTTTTAAGCTGAGAATCAGACCCGCAGCATTAGGAATCACCCGTGCCACTGGTTGACCCCTCTCGCCAACGACTTTGATTCGGATGCTGTTGTTATCTAAAGGAGTAACGGTGACAGAAGCAATTCCGGCTGCAGGCTTGTCTTGACGAAACTCATTTCCCCCCGGTAGTCGCAGTTGAGCGGTGATGACATCAGCTTGTAAAGTTTCGCCAAAGCTGGCGCTGAAGACTTGCAGGGGTCTTCCATCTTCAGTATCTAGGATGATTTCAATGCCTTCTGACGTGGGCTTGAGGCGAACGCCCGTCACCTGCGCGATGTTGGAAGCGCACGCCGACTGAGCGACTAACGCCGACACGACTCCTGCCAGCCCAAGGCTATTTAATAATTTCTGCGATCTCTTCATTACTATTTAATCAACAATTAATGGAACTTCGGATATGTGGTTTGCGTTGCTTGCACAACAAAATGTGTGAGTGAGAGCGTTGCTGCTCTTCTCTGGCTCCTAAAACTGACCTGCGGAAGATACGACCTAGTTGTCGGGCGCAGTTCGATCCGATTCTCCCGTCGCTAGCAGCCTTTGTCTGGGAACACAGCAGGCGCGTGAGGGCGAAAGCCTCAGTCCGGTGGCGCTCTGGACGATCGCCCACGGTTGGCACCTTCCTCGGTTAAAGGAAGTAGCCACTGGGTGCTTAATGAGAAAGTGCCTTAATTAGATAACAGAGCACTTGCATCTGTCAAGAGTTAACTAATGAAAATATATTGCAGTTTAAGATAGGGGGTGTCACCCCTCTATCTAGTGACACGCCACTTGCCTATTATGGTTGTTTGTCAGGGCTAGACAAACGATCGCCTAAAATGCTATGGCAAGAGTTAGAAAATATTGTCATATAGGGAAGGATAGGAGTCAATAAAGTTTTTCAACTACTCTTGACAATAAATATCATCTAGCCTACTATGCTTAAAGTCGATAGCCGTAAAGCCCCTGAAGCTGATATCGAAGCTGGCTCGGACCCAAATCGCCCCGGAGCCATTGCCGAACAGCCCGATCGACAACAAAACGTGAAAAGAAGCGCTAATACACGGATTGAAGACTCAAACGCGCTGATGAGAGACTCGTAACGCCCGAAAGCTATTCACAGAAAGTCTATGTGGAAAGAATTTGGCGGGACTGGTTGGCGTACTGCAAACAAGATTTATTAGGTAAAAAGAATCGATGAGTGACGCAAGAATTGAGGGAAACCAACTCACCGAAAGTTGTACGAATTTAGTAGAACTCCTACAAAACAGAGCGTTACACCAACCAGAGCAGAAATATACATTTCTGTTAGACGGAAAAACTGAAACCGCCAGTTTGACTTATCGAGAGTTAGATGCGATCGCCCGATCGCACGCCGTGCGACTTCAGACATTGGGGCTCAGTGGCGAACGAGCCTTACTGCTTTTCCCGCCAGGATTGGACTATCTCGCCGCCTTTTTTGGATGCTTGTACGCCAAAGTGATCGCGGTTCCCCTCTATCCACCGAAGCTGAAACGGAATTTAGCGAAAATTAGTGCGATCGCCCTAGATGCAGGAGCAACAGTTGCGATCGCACCCGCGCGACACCTGGAAAATTTAGAACAGCTATGCGAACAAGCGCCGGAACTCAAAGGGCTGCGCTGGCTGAGTGCAGAGGCGCTTTCGGATGACGGCGAAAAGTGGAAGCAGCCACCCATCCATCCCGACGAAGTAGCTTATCTTCAGTACACTTCCGGCTCAACCTCCACCCCCAAAGGCGTAATGGTGAGCCACGCCAACGTTTTGTACAACATCGAATACATTCACCGAGGCTTCGATCACGATGCCGAAAGCGTTGCCGTAACGTGGCTTCCCCCCTTTCACGACATGGGGTTAATTGACGGATTGCTCAAACCTTTGTATCTGGGAATTCCCTCTTACTTCATGCCGCCAGCGGCGTTTATTCAGAACCCGATGTGCTGGTTGGAAGCGATTTCGCGTTACAAAGCTACCCACAGCGGCGGGCCAAATTTTGCTTACGACTTGTGTGCTAGCAAAATCAGCAAAATGTTGCTAGCACAATTTGAGGATGATTATTGTGGGGTAGGCGTCGGGCCTGCTGTGAAAATACACCGGACGGGCGGGACGCCCATCCCACAAAACAATCAAAATCATCCCGCTATTATGCAGCGCGAAATTTTGGGCGATGGCCAAAAAATGCTCGACTTGAGTAGTTGGCGCGTGGCCTATAACGGTGCAGAACCCATCCACAAAGAAACCCTAGAGCGATTTACCAAAGCTTTTGAGCCCTGCGGTTTTCAGGCCGATGCCTTTTGTCCTGCTTACGGAATGGCAGAAACTACGCTAAAAATTGCCACGGTTCGCAGCGGGACAACACCGACTTTCTTACCTGTTGACGCTGGGGCGCTGGAAAATAATCACATTGTAGAAGTTGTCGAAGGCGAGGGGGGCGCGAGAACTTTAGTCGGCTGCGGTTTCCCTGAATTTGGCACTAAAGTTGCGATCGTCAATCCCGAAACTCTGACACAATGTCAGCCGCAACAAGTCGGAGAAATTTGGGTAGCTGGCGAAACAGTGGCGCGAGGCTATTGGAATCGCCCAGAAGAGACAGAAAAAACCTTTCAAGCATATCTTTCAGATACCAGCGAAGGGCCATTTTTGCGAACAGGAGATTTAGGCTTTTTACGCGATCGAGAACTGTTTATTACAGGGCGACTCAAAGATTTAATTATCATCCGAGGTCGCAATCTTTACCCCCAAGATATAGAAAGAACAGCAGAACGCAGCCATCCCAGTTTGCGGCCGGGGGCGATCGCGGCATTCTCGGTGGAAGTCGCAGGCGAAGAACAGCTCGTTATCGTGCCAGAATTACAATCTCGCAAAGCGCCGGATAATGCCGAGGAAATTATCAGCGCCATCCGCGAACGCATTGCTCAAGAATATGAAGTGCAAGTTTATGGAGTAGTGCTGATTAAGCCCGGAAGCATTCCGAAAACGACCAGCGGTAAAATTCAACGTCGCGCCGCCTATGCTGACTTTCTAGCTGACAATTTGGAAGTTGTTGCCAGTAGCATTTTAGAGCTAGCTGATTCGGTAGAAATCGACAATCAACTAACGCGAGAAATTCTGCTGACAGCCGAGTTAGAAGAACAGCAGCCGCTGCTTGAGGCTTACCTTTGGCAGCAGGTAAACCGCCGGGGAATTCATTCCCCGGCTAATAGCCAAAGTCGGCTAAAGCCGACTGAAATCGATCGACCTCTCAGTAGCTTTGGACTAGATTCTTTAAGAATTTTTGAGTTAAAAAATCAGATAGAGAGCGACTTTGGCGTTACTGTATCGGTTGCCGATTTGTTTGAAGATAGGAGCATTGCTCGACTAGCAGTGCAAATTCTAGAGCAACTGACAGGAAATACCAAAGCAGTCGTCCCAAGGCCAGTTTCTCGCCTACAAAATATTCCCCTGTCTTTTGCCCAAGAGCGCTTGTGGTTCTTCGACCAATTGGAACCCGGAAACCCGTTTTATAACCTCTGCGGTGCAGTTCAGATCACAGGGCAACTTAATGCAGAAGCACTTAGGAAAAGTATTGAGAAAATTATCGAGCGACACGAGATTTTAAGAACTGCGTTTGCTGGTGTTGAAAAAGAACAGATACAAGTTATTTTTGATGCGAAAAGTTTCCCATTACCGCTGATAGATTTGAGCCATTGCTCCCCTGCGAAACGCGAGAAAAAAGCGCAAAAAATGTCGGCGGAAGAAGCACAATTGCCCTTTGATTTAACTCAAACTAATCTGATCCGTGCCAAACTTCTACGTTTATCTGAAACAGAACATACCCTGCTTTTATCTGCCCACCATATCATTTTTGATGGATGGTCTTTGGGCGTATTTTTACGGGAATTAGCGGCATTTTATGAAGAATTTACTAATAAGAGTTTAGCCGATATTCCACCTCTGCCAATTCAGTATGCAGACTTTGCAACTTGGCAGCGCCAACAAATGCAGGGAGAAATATTAGAAACTCAACTTACTTACTGGAAGCAGCAGTTAAGTGGCAGCGCAGCGGTGCTAAATTTACCAACAGACTTTTCTCGTCCCGCTGTTCAAAGTTACAAGGGAGGTCGGCAATTATTTGAATTGCCAGAGCACTTAACCGAGGCAATTAGGCAATTGAGTCGCCGCGAAAAAACTACTTTCTTTATGACATTGCTGGCGGCATTCAAAACACTGCTTTACCGCTACACGGGCCAAGAAGATATCCTCGTCGGTTCACCAATTGCCAGCCGCAACAGCAGCGAAACCGAATCATTAATTGGATTTTTTGTCAATACTTTAGTCCTGCGATCTGACTTAACCGGAAATCCCACTTTTCGAGAGTTGCTGAGTCGAGTGCGAGAGGTTGCATTAGGCGCTTACGCGCATCAAGATGTACCGTTTGAGAAGTTGGTAGAAGAATTGCAGCCGAATCGAGATTTAAGTCACTCGCCGTTATTTCAGGTGATGTTTGCCTTTCAAAATGCCTCGGAATTCGCCTTAGAATTGCCGGATTTAAGCCTGAACTGCCAACAGATTCACAGCGGCACAGCCAATTTCGATTTAACCTTGGAATTAGAAGCCACAGCAACGGATATTAGAGGCTGGTTTGAATACAGCTTAGACTTATTTGAATCGGCTACAATTGCGCGAATGGCAGGACACTTTCAGAACTTATTAGAAGGCATCGTGGCGAATCCCTCCGCGCGTCTATCAGATTTGCCCCTGCTTGCAGAAACAGAACGCCAGCAACTTCTATTTGAGTGGAATAACACTGGGATAAATTACTCCCAAAATGAGTGCGTTCACCGTTTGTTTGAAGCGCAGGCTGCGAAAACACCTGATGCGGTTGCGGTGCAATTTGAATGCCAAAGTTTGACTTACCAAGAATTAAATATTCGCGCGAATCAACTTGCCCATTATTTGCACTCTTTCGGCGTAAAACCAGATGGGATAGTCGGCGTTTATATGGAGCGATCGCTCGATGCGATCGTCGGGATTTTAGGCGTATTAAAAGCAGGCGGCGCTTATTTGCCCCTCGATCCCATCTATGCTAAAGAACGCCTTATTTTCATGTTAGAAGACGCTGGCGTTCAGGTACTGCTAACACAAGCAGAATTAAAAGCAGAAACGCCAGCCCAAAATAATATCTCTGTGATTTGCTTGGATGCAGAATGGCAGACGATCGCTCAACAAAACAAGTCAAATCCTGAAAGCGCCGTTTTGCCAGAAAACCTAGCTTATATCATATATACATCCGGGTCTACCGGCAAGCCAAAAGGAGTGATGGTGCAGCATCAATCTTTGGCGAATTATACCCAAGCTGCAAGTGTCGAATATGGCATCGAACCAGGCGATCGCATTCTCCAATTCGCTTCCCTCAGCTTCGACGCCAGCGCCGAAGAAATCTATCCCTGTTTAACGCGAGGCGCAACATTGGTACTGCGCGGAAATTCCATGTTAGACAGCATTTCTTCCTTCCTGAAAAAATGCCGGGAATGGCAAATCACCGTCTTAGATTTACCAACCGCTTACTGGCGCGAATTAACCGCCAGACTCAGCACCGAAAAAGCAGAATTTCCCCCATCAGTGCGCTTGACAATCATTGGCGGAGAAGCAGCGCTTTCGGCGTCGCTGAATCAGTGGCAAAAGTGCGTTTCAGAAAAAGTACGACTTGTCAATACTTACGGCCCCACAGAAACAACAATTGTCGCCACTTGGTGCGACTTTTCCTCCTCTTGTTCTCTCCCCTCTGCGCCCTCTGCGCCCTCTGCGGTTAAAAACTCCCCAAAAACCTTGCCGATCGGACGCCCAATTCCAAATGCCCGCACCTATGTACTCGATGCTAACTTGCAACCAGTTCCGATCGCAGTCCCCGGCGAACTATATATCGGAGGTGCGGGCGTTTCCAGAGGCTATCTCAACCGTTCAGAGTTGAATCGAGAAAAATTTATTCCCGATCCTTTTAGCAGCAAACAAGGCGTTCGCCTTTACAAAACAGGCGATTTAGTCCGCTATCTCCCCGACGGCAATTTAGAATTTCTCGATCGCACAGATCGCCAAGTAAAAATTCGCGGTTTCCGCATAGAGTTAGGAGAAATCGAATCCACACTCAGCCAACATCCAGACGTGCAAGAAGCAGTCATTCTCGCACGTGACGAAGATTCAGGCGGAAAGCGTTTAGTTGCTTACCTCGTTTTAAACTCAGCACTCAGCATTGGCAACTCCGCACTGATTAAAAATCTGCGCTCTTTTCTCCGGGAACAACTGCCAGATTATATGGTTCCTGCCAGTTTTGTGTTTTTAGAAGCCATGCCATTAACGCCAAACGGCAAGGTAGATTTCAAAGCTTTTCCCGCACCGGAAACCAACAGTTTAGATGCAGATTTTATCGCTCCTGAGACTTTAGAAGAACAAGTATTAGCGGAGATTTGGGCTGAGGTTCTGGGTTTAAAACAGGTGGGAATTAATGACAATTTCTTTGAGTTGGGAGGTCACTCTTTGCTGGCAACTCAACTGATTGCCAAGGTGCGCGATCGCTTTCAAGTCGAGCTATCGTTGCGCTGCTTGTTTCAATCCCCCACAGTCGCTAGTCTAGCAGCGACGATCGCGGAAACTAAAAGCGAGCCAGATCGACAACCTATTAAATTACTGCCGACAATCGCCCCCGATCCTCAAAATCGCTACAAACCATTTCCGCTCAATGAAATGCAGCAGGCTTACTGGATCGGGAGAAATAGCTTCTTTGAAATGGGCAATGTGGCCATTCACGGCTATGTAGAAATTGAAAGCGACTCGTTAGATTTAGAGCGGTTTAGCCTCGCGTGGCAGCGAGTTGTACAGCGTCACGATATGCTGCGGGCGATCGTACTTCCGAATGGACAGCAGCAAATTCTGGAAAACGTACCCGCTTATAAAATTGAGGTTTTGGATTTGCGATCGATCGATCCAGAGGTTGCGGGCGAAAAACTCGAAGCAATTCGCGATCGCCTTTCCCACCAAGTGCTACCGCTCGATCGTTGGCCGCTATTTGAAATTTGCGCTTCCCAAATTAAGGGGCGCCGCACCCGGCTCCACATCAGCATTGACGCCTTGTGCATAGACGGCTGGAGTTTTCAAATTTTGTTTGGTGATTTGGTCAAGTTTTACCGCAATCCTAATACTGCGATCGCGCCATTGCAACTGTCTTTTCGCGATTGCGTGTTAGCCGCGATTGCCTTAGAAAACTCCCCATTTTACCAGCAATCCTTAGATTACTGGCGCAATCGCCTCAAAACCCTGCCACCAGCGCCGGAATTGCCCCTCGCCAAACACCCGAATTCCTTAACGCAGCCGCGATTTAAACGCTGGAGCGATCGCTTAGATTTCTCAACTTGGGAGCGCCTCAAAACGCGCACAGCTCGCGCCAGCCTCACTCCTACGGGTTTATTGCTGGCCGCCTATGCGGAGGTTCTGTCTCTGTGGAGCAAAACGCCTCGGTTTACCCTCAACGTGCCGCGCTTTAATCGGTTGCCTTTGCATCCTCAAGTTGAGGAGATTATTGGAGAATTTGCGTCATTTACTCTGCTAGAAATAGATAACTCCAAGCGAGAGAGTTTTGAAGTACGAGCCAAGCGATTGCAAGAACAGCTTTGGCAAGATTTAGAACACCAATATGTCAGCGGCGTGCGCGTTTTGCGAGAACTCGCTCAAGCGCAAGGTACAACTGCAGCGCTGATGCCAGTCGTGTTTACGATCGATCCGCAAAACGCGCCTGGGGAAGATTCTTCTATCTTTTCTCTGATTCAAGAATTGGGAGAATTGGTTCACATTATCGGTCAAACTCCGCAAGTTTGGATAGACGCGCAATTTACCGAAACTGCTGAGGGGCTTTCTTTTAGCTGGGATGCAGTGGAAGAACTTTTCCCGCCAGGGATGATTGACGAGATGTTTGACGCCTATTGCCGCTTGTTGCAACGCCTCGCTAACGAGGAGGAAACTTGGCAGGAAACCGTGTCGTTTCAGCAAGCTTTTGCTAACAGCATTGAAGCACCCATTCCCGATGGATTGCTGCACGAATTGTTTGCTGAGAAAGTCGCCTTGCGATCGCACGAACCAGCCATCATTACGCGCGATCGTACCCTCACTTACGAGGAACTATATCGGCGATCGAATCAAGTCGGTCATCGCTTGCGAAAGCTGGGAGCTCGCCCTAACCAGTTGGTTGCCGTTGTCATGGAGAAAGGATGGGAGCAAATCGCCGCTGTCTTGGGAATTCTAGCCTCTGGAGCCGCTTATTTGCCTATCGATGCGGCGCTGCCCAAAGAGCGGCTTTGGTATTTATTGGAAAATGGTGAAGTTGAGATTGTTTTGACGCAATCTCAGTTAAATCAGCGATTGGAATGGCCGGAAAATGTGCGGCGAATTTGTCTTGATACTGAGGAATTAGCAACAGAAAGCGGCGAAGCTTTGGAATCAGTGCAGGAAGCGGAAGATTTAGCGTATGTGATTTATACTTCCGGCTCAACTGGCTTGCCGAAAGGCGTGGCGATCGCCCATCGCGGTGCAGTCAATGCGATCGCTCAGACCAACCAAGTGTTTAATGTGGCCGAGTGCGATCGCGCGATCTCCGTCACCGCACTGCACCACGATATGTCGGTTTACGATATCTTCGGCATCCTAGCAGCCGGAGGAGCGATCGTCATTCCCGATGCCGCCCAACGGCTAGACCCCGCTCACTGGGCGCAATTGATGGTAAAAGAGCGCGTCACCATTTGGAACTCGGTTCCCCCGATGATGGAAATGCTGCTCGATTACGCTGGCGGACGTTCTGAAGTGTTGCCAGAGTGCTTGCGCTGGGCGTTTCTCGGCGGAGATTGGATTCCAGTCACACTGCCTCAGAGGTTAAGGGCGATCGTCCGTGAATGTCGCGTTGTCAGCGTTGGCGGGCCAACCGAAACTACCCTTTGGAACATCTGGTATCCGGTAGAAACTGTTGACCCTTCTTGGAAAAGCATTCCCTACGGATCGCCGATCGCCAATACACGCTATTACATTTTGAATGAAAGGCTCGAAGACTGTCCCGTCTGGGTTGCCGGCGAGATGTGCTGTGCCGGAGTTGGACTGACAAAAGGATACTGGCGGAATGAAGAAAAAACCCGCGCCAGTTGCCTCACGCACCCCGTCACGGGCGATCGCTTGTACCGAACGGGAGATTTAGGGCGCTTCCTCCCTGACGGCAATATCGAATTTTTAGGGCGAGAAGATTTCCGCCTTAAAATTCGAGGATTCCGCATCGAAGCCGGAGAAATTGAAGCTGCTTTGAACGAGCACCGGGCAGTGCGATCGTGTGTAGTAACGGCATTCGGGGAAGATCGCAGTCAGAAACGGTTAGTGGCGTATGTGGTTCCCCAACAAAATGCAGCGCCAGAAACTTGCGAATTGCGACAATTCCTGAGTGAAAAACTGCCCGAATATATGCTGCCATCTGCATTTGTCATGCTGGAATCGCTGCCGCTATCTGCCAATGGCAAAGTCGATCGCAAAGCTCTGCCCGCACCGGATGCCGCCTTCCTTCCGAAAACCTTTGTCGCGCCTAACACCCCGGTTGAAAAAGTTCTCGCAGGCATCTGGGCTGAAATACTCGGAGTGGAAAAAATCGGCCTTCACGACAACTTTTTCATCGATTTAGGAGGGCACTCCCTACTAGCCACGCAAATCATCTCAGCCGTGCGCGACACCTTCGGGGTAGATGTCCCCATGCGCTCTTTCTTCGAGTCGCCCACGGCATCCGAGCAAGCCGCGGCCCTGGTGGAAAATCCCGCGCAGCGAGAGAAAGTTGAAAATACCGCTCAATTGCTGCTGAGTCTTGCGGAACTTTCCGATGAAGAAGTAGAGCGAATGCTAGCCGAGAAAATTTCTCTCCCCGATCGGGAATTGACGATCTCCGCTTTTTCTAGTTATTAATCCCAGAAATTAAGCCAAAACAAACAAAAGCCCAATGAGCTATTTGAAACTATCTGCAAAAAAACGCGCATTGCTGGAAGTGATGCTGCGAGAAAAGGGGGTAGAATCCTCAAGCGATCGCAGAATTCCTAGAAGGAAAGAAGGCGACTCGATCCCCTTGTCTTTCGCCCAGCAACGGCTGTGGTTTTTCGACCAATTCGAGGCTGGAAAATCTTTCTACAATCTCCCAGGCGCTATCCGGCTCAAAGGCAAATTAAATGTGGCTGTGTTGGAGCAAACTTTCAACGAAATCGTCAACCGGCACGAAGCTTTGCGATCGACCTTTACTGAGGTTCAGGGACAGCCCGTTCAAGTTATTGCTCCCCCTGTTTCTCGCCTGCTGCTGCCAGTAATAGACCTGCGAGAAGTGCCCCAGAGCGATCGAGAGGCAGCCGTAAAGCAGCTATCTGCAAAGGAAGCGCAACAGCCCTTTGACTTAGAACGAGGCCCCTTGCTGGGAACCTCTTTGCTACAGCTTAGCGAAGAAGAATACGTCCTGCTGCTGACGATGCACCACATCGTTTCAGATGGCTGGTCGATCGGAGTGCTGGCGCGGGAACTGGCGGCAATTTACGAAGCCTTATCCGCCGGAAACCAACCCCAGCTTCCAGAGCTTCCCGTGCAGTATGCCGACTTTGCGATCTGGCAGCGCAACTGGCTCTGGGGCGAAGTGCTGCAAACTCAGCTTGCGTACTGGAAGCAACAGTTGGAGGGAGCGCCTCCGTTGCTGGAACTGCCTGCCGATCGACCCCGACCTCCAATTCAGACATCAAACGGCGCAACCCAGTCGCTATTGCTGTCTCAGGAGCTGACAGCCGCCCTCAAAAACCTCAGCCAGGGGGAGGACGTTACCCTGTTTATGACGCTGCTGGCGGCCTTTAAAGCGCTGCTTTACCGCTATACAGGGCGGACAGACTTGCTAGTCGGCTCGCCGATCGCCAACCGCAACCGCGCGGAAATTGAAGGGCTCATTGGCGTATTCGTCAATACGCTGGTGTTGCGAACTGACGTTTCCGGCGATCCTACTTTTCGAGAATTGCTTCAACGCGTGCGCGAGGTGACTTTGGGAGCCTACGCGCACCAAGACTTGCCCTTTGAGAAACTGGTTGAGGAACTGCAACCCGATCGCAGTCTGAGTTATAACCCGGTATTTCAGGTTATGTTCCAGTTGCAAAATAACCCCATGCCGCCCTTGGATCTGCCCGGATTGACTTTAAGTCTGCTCGATGTCGAAACGAATACGACGCAGTTTGATTTGAGCTTGGATTTAGAAGAATTGGGGGAAAGGCTGCAAGCCTCAGTGGAATACAGCACGGATTTGTTCGATCGCGCCACCATTACCCGGATGCTCGGACACCTGCAAACCTTGTTGGAAGGTATCGTCCCTAATCCAGAGCAGCGCCTCTGGAGCTTGCCCCTGCTGACTGCTGTCGAAAAGCAGCAATTGCTGGAGTGGAATAATACTTTTGCCCAGTATCCCCAGGATAAGTGCATCCATCAGTTATTTGAGGAGGCTGTCTCGCGATCGCCTGACGCTGTGGCAGTGGTGTTTGAAGGAGAAGAACTCAGCTATAGGGAACTGAACGCCAGAGCAAACCAGTTGGCGCGCCACCTGCGCTCTCTGGGAGTGGAGCCAGAAGTGCTGGTGGGAATTTGCGTCGAGCGATCGCCCTTGATGGTAATCGGCTTGTTGGGCGTCCTCAAAGCGGGCGGTGCTTACGTCCCACTCGATCCAAACTATCCTAAAGAGCGCTTGGCTTTCATGCTAGAAGACTCTTCAGTGCAGGTGCTGCTGGCGCAAGAAAAGCTGCTCGAAAAACTTCCCCCACACTCGGCGCGTGTTGTCTGCTTGGACTCGGGCTGGGAAGAAATTGCTTTTTACAGCTCAGAAAACCCTCGCAGCGGCGTAAAGCCAGAAAACCTGGCCTACGTTATCTACACGTCAGGCTCTACAGGAAAACCCAAAGGCGTTTTAATCGAACATCGATCGCTAGTCAATTACACGACGGCTGCGATCGCTGAATATGGAATAGAAAAGCGCGATCGCGTTTTGCAGTTTGCCTCTATTAGTTTCGATGCCAGTGCCGAAGAAATGTACCCCTGCCTGACTTCGGGCGCAACACTCGTATTGCGTACTGATTCCATGCTGGATTCAGCGGGTGTATTTTGGGAAAAGTGCAGGACTTGGAAGTTAACTGTTCTGAGTTTGCCGACAGCCTACTGGCACGAACTGACAGCCTTATTGAGCCAAGAAACCTTGGTACTTGCCCCGTCATTACGCTTGACAATCATTGGCGGAGAAAAAGCGCTCCCCGAACGATTGAAAACTTGGATTGAGCGTGTAGGGCAACAAGTACGTCTGGTGAATACTTACGGCCCTACAGAAGCCACTGTGGTGGCAACGATATGCGAATTATCGGCAGCCGACGCCACATTGAGGGAGTTGCCGATCGGGCGCCCTATTGGCAATGTCCAAACCTACATCCTAGATTGTAACGGGCAGCCTGTACCCACTGGCATTCCGGGCGAGTTGCACGTCGGCGGCGCTGGTTTGGCACGGGGATACCTCAACCGTCCCGAGCTGACGGCAGAAAAATTTATCCCCAGCCCCTTTAGCAATGAACCTGGTTCGCGCCTCTACAAAACTGGAGACTTAACTCGTTATCGACCTGATGGCAACATCGAATATGTCAGTCGCATTGACAATCAGGTGAAAATTCGCGGGTTCCGCATTGAGCTGGCAGAGATTGAGGCGGCACTCTCCCAGCATCCGGCAGTGCTCGAAAGTGCGGTTTTGGTGTGGTTCGAGGCAAACGCTCGCAAGCGTCTCGTCGCTTACCTCGTCCCCGACGCCCGCCTAGGGGCGGGCACGGGGGCACCGCCCCTACAGTTATCTTCTAGCGAGCTGCGTCAGTTCTTGCAAGAACGCTTGCCAGAGTATATGGTGCCGTCTGCCTTCGTCCTGCTGGAATCGCTGCCTTTAACAAACAACGGCAAAGTCGATCGCCAAGCACTACCTGCACCGGATCGCGATCGGCCAGAACTCGAAGAGGCATTCGCCACGCCAAGCACAGCTATTGAGAAAATCCTGGCAGAAATTTGGGCGCAAGTATTGGGGTTAGAACAAGTAGGAATTGACGACAATTTCTTTGAATTGGGCGGCGATTCTATCCTCAGCATTCAAGTAATTTCTCAAGCCAATCGAGCGGGGTTGCGACTCACTCCAAAACAACTGTTTCAACACCAAACCATTGCACAGTTAGCAGCCGTCGCCGATACAACTGGAACCCAACAATCGGAACAGGGATTAATCATTGGCGACGTTCCTCTGACACCAATTCAGCACTGGTTTTTTGAGCAAAATCTCTCCGATCCACACCACTGGAATCAGGCGGTGCTTTTCGAGTTGCGACAACCTCTCGAACCTGCATTAATTGAGTCAGTTTTGCAAGAATTGCTGAAGCACCACGACGCGCTGCGCCTGCGTTTTGTGCGAGGAGAATCTGGCTGGCAGCAGGAACTCGCCCATCCCGACGAGGTTGCGACCTTTACCTGCATTGATTTGTCGTCGCTACCTCCAGAAGAACGAGAAGCCGCTTTCCAAACCGCCGCCACTCAGTTGCAAGCCAGTTTGAATTTGTCAGAGGGGCCATTACTTCGCGCTGCCCTATTTGACTTCGGCAAACATCAGCCAAATTGCTTGTTATTGGCCATTCATCACTTAGCGGTTGATGGGGTTTCGTGGCGAATTTTAATTGAGGATTTCCAGACGGCTTACGGGCAGATTAGCCGCGACGAAACAGTGGCGCTACCGCCCAAAACAACCTCCTTTAAGCAGTGGGCAGAACGCTTGCATGAGTGGGCGCGATCGCCCGAATTGCAGGCAGAGTTCGATTACTGGTTCGCCCTTTCTCACCAACCAACTTCTCGCTTGCCGGTGGATTTCCCAACCGCAGCTAATTTAGTTGCATCTGAAAAGACAGTATCCGTTGCTTTGAGTGTTGAAGAAACAAAACTGCTCTTACAAGAAGTACCTGCCGCTTACCGCACTCAAATTAATGATGTATTGCTAACTGCTTTAGGTCAAGCATTTGAACGCTGGACTGGCAATAACTCACTTTTACTTGACTTAGAAGGTCACGGGCGCGAAGATATATTTGAGGGAGTAGATTTGTCGCGCACAATCGGCTGGTTCACATCTGTTTTTCCCGTCCTGTTGAATTTAAAAAAACCTGCCGATCTAGGAGCAGCAATTAAATCAGTGAAAGAGCAATTACGCGCCGTGCCTAATCGCGGCGTTGGTTGCGGTGTCCTAGAATATTTAAACCCAGAAAATGTAAAGAATTTGCACAAATTGCCGCAAGCTGAGGTAAGCTTTAACTATCTCGGACAGTTTGACCAAGTGCTGCCGAAATCTTCATTATTTATGCTGTCATCCGAGCCTGTTGGCCCCCTTCGCAGCCCGCGCGGAAATCGGCGTTACCTGCTGGAAATTAACGGATTTGTTGCCAGCAACAAGCTGCAATTAGATTGGACGTACAGCGAAAGCATTCACCGACGAGAAAGCATTGAAAATTTAGCAACCGGCTTTATAGAATCACTGCGATCGCTAATTCAATACTGTCAGTCCCCCGACGCAGGCGGCTGCACTCCTTCTGACTTTGCAGAGTTTAAGTGGAGCCAGTGGAGCCAGGACGATTTAGACAACATTACCGCAATTTTGGCAGAGCTTTAATATGAGCAAAGGCAATATCGAAGATTTTTATCCCCTCTCCCCAGCGCAGCAGGGCATTCTCTTTCATTCCCTTTACCAGCCAGAATCGGGCGTATATTTCGGGCAACTGCTGTGCGTCTTGCGCGGCGAACTCAATGTTTCTGCGTTTAGAAATAGTTGGCAAAAAGTTGTAGACAGGCATCCCATTTTGCGGACTTGTTTCGTGTGGGAAAATTTGAAAGAACCCGTACAAGCGGTGCGTAAGCAGGCTGGATTATCTTGGCAGCAGATGGACTGGCGATCGCTCTCGGCCTCCGAACAACAACAGCAGCTAGAAATGTTCCTAAAAGCCGATCGCGAGCAGGGCTTTGACTTGAAATCAGCTCCCTTGATTCGCATTACACTGGCGCAGTTAGAAACAGATAGTTTTCAGTTTATTTTGAGCCACCACCACTTGGTTTTAGATGGGTGGTCGCTGGCGATCGTGCTTGAGGAAGTTTTTGCATTTTATCAAGCCTTCTCCCAGGGCGAGGAATTGCACCTCAAACGCCCTCGCCCTTATCGGGATTACATCGCGTGGCTGCACCAGCAAGATTTATCTGCGGCGGAGTCATTTTGGCGGCAAACTCTCAAAGGTTTTGCAGCTCCAACTGCGATCGGCCGGGGCAATATTGTCGCGGGAAACCGTTTAGAAAGTAGTGGCGAACAGCAGGTGATATTTTCTGCAACAGCCACCGCCGCACTGCAATCTGCCGCGCGACAGCATCAGCTAACATTAAATACCCTCGTACAGGCAGCTTGGGCGCTACTTTTGAGCCGATACAGCGGCGAGGAAGATGTGGTTTTTGGTACGGTTGTCTCCGGGCGACCGCCAGAGTTAATGGGTGCTGAATCGGTAGTGGGGCTGTTCGTAAATCCTCTGCCAGTGCGCGTAAAAATTGACCCACAGGATTCTATTTTATCCTGCTTGAAAGAACTCCAAGCGCAACAAGTTGAGGCGCGACAATATGAGTACAGCCCCCTCGTTGAGGTGCAGGGGTGGAGCGAAGTTCCTCGGAGTTTACCTCTATTTGAGAGTTTTGTCGTTTTTGAAAATTATCCTTCGGATGCTTCTTTGCAGGAGAAGATTCAAAACTTAAAAGTAGAGAATATTCGCTCCTGGGAAACAACGAATTATCCTCTAACCGTGATGGCAATGCCCGGTGCCCAATTGACGCTAAAAATTGGTTACAGTAGCAGCCTCTTTGAAGACGCTGCTATCGCGCGAATGCTCGGACACCTGCACACTTTACTGGAGGAAATGACTGCCAATCCTGAGCGGAAACTGTCAGAATTGTCCCTATTGAGCGCCGCCGAACGCCAGCAATTACTTGTCCCGTGGAACGACACCCAAGCGGATTATCCCAGAAATTCCTCAATTCACGAATTATTTGCCGCGCAAACAGAGCGAACCCCAGATGCAGTGGCTGCAATTTGCGAAAATGAACAATTGACTTACCGCGAATTGAATGCCAAAGCCAATCAAATCGCGCATTACCTGCAATCTCTAGGCGTAAAACCCGAAGTTTTGGTGGGAATTTGCTTAGAGCGATCGCTGTCGATGCTGGTGGCCATTTTGGGCATTTTAAAAGTCGGTGCCGCTTACGTTCCTCTCGATCCTGCTTATCCCCAAGAACGCCGATCGTTCATGCTGGCCGACGCAAAAGTTCCGGTGCTTTTGACTCAAAAAAACCTCCTAGAAACCCTCCCCGAACACAGCGCTAAAGTCGTCTGTATCGACGCCGAATGGCAGGAAATTTGCCGCGAGATCGATCGCAACCCCGCTGTTAAAGTGGAAGCTGAAAACCTCGCTTACGTCCTCTACACTTCCGGCTCGACAGGCACTCCCAAAGGCGTACTCGGCACCCACCGAGGCACAGTCAATCGCTGTTTTTGGAACCCCTACCCTTTTATCGAATCTGATATTTGCTGTCAAAAAACGTCCTTAAATTTTGTCGATTCGGTTTGGGAAATCTTTGCTCCTTTGCTGCATGGGTTGCCCACTGTCATTATTCGCGATCGCTCCGTCAAAGATATTAACCAATTCCTTCAAACCTTATCAAAGCAAAAAGTAACCCGACTGGTACTGGTTCCTTCTTTGTTGCGCGCTATCTTAGATGCTTTCCCTGATTTAGACAGGCGTTTGCCTCAATTAAAGTATTGGATTTGCAGCGGAGAAACTCTGCCGATCGAACTTTGCCAGCAATTTCGAGAGCAGATGCCCCAGCGGGTATTAATCAATCTTTATGGCTCTTCTGAAGTAGCTGCGGACGTGACGTGGTACGATGCAACTCACTGTGTCGAAAAAGTGCCAATTGGTCGCCCGATCGCCAACACGCAAATTTATCTGCTCGATCGCAATTTGCAACCCGTTCCGATAGGAGTTCCCGGCGAGATTTACGTCGGGGGCGATGGATTGGCAAAAGGCTACTTAAACCGCCCCGACTTAACCTCGGAAAAATTCATTTCTAACCCGTTTGGGCAAGAAAAATTAGATTTTGTCGGTAATTATCATCAAAAACTTTTGTTCAAAACAGGCGATATCGGTTGTTACCTGCCGGATGGTAATATAGAATTTCTGGGTCGGGGCGATTCCCAAGTAAAAATTCGCGGTTTCCGCATCGAACTCGGAGAAATAGAGGCAGCACTTTCTCAACATTATTCTGTGTCCACCGCTGCTGTTTTGCTTCAGGAAAATGCACCGGGCAGTCAACGCCTAGTCGCTTACCTAGTTCCTAACTCAGGGTTCAGAAATCAGCACCCAGAACTTATTTCCGAACTGCGTTCATTCTTGAAGCAAAAACTGCCCGATTACATGGTGCCTTCAGCTTTTATGCTATTAGATGCGCTGCCACTAACGCCCAACGGAAAAATTGACCGTCTCGCCTTATCTCAAAGGTGCGATTACGTTTCTGATGAAACAGCATTCACTGAGCCAAAAACGCCCACAGAGAAAGAAATTGCTGAGATTTGGACTGCTATTTTAGGGATAGAAAAAGTAGGAATTAACCAAAACTTTTTTGACCTCGGCGGTCACTCTCTGATGGCAACACAGTTAATATCGCGAGTGCGATCGTGCTTTGGGGTAGAGTTAGCACTGTGCGATTTTTTTGCTGCTCCCACCATTCAGAATTTAGCTGAACTAATCGAGGAAGAAATTCTGGCAAACGCCGATGCTAACCAGATAGATGAATTGCTCGATCTCTTAGAAAAAGTGGATGAAGAGTCAGCACAAACTGTGATGGTGGCTGAGTAAATATCGGGTGGGTCAAAAAACACAAAAAGCCCTTTGCTCCTTAAGGGTTCGGTGGGTAATTGGAGATTTAAAAATCCCATTTAATATCCATTCCGGTTGTATCGGAATGATTAAACCGCAGAGGACACAGAGGATACAGAGAAAGGGAAGAGAGAGATGAATAATTCCGATGTTAACGAATTTGATATAACAGGATAAATTCGCATGAGTAAACTAACAGTAAAAGCCACAAAGTCTCAAGAGGTAATGCAGCAATTAAAAGCCTCTGTTATCCCAATTGAAGAAAAGTTAATGGAGCTATTCAGTGCCTCAGAAAAGTCATTTTTGGCAGAAGAAGCAATGGAGGAGCGAATTTCTGCCCTAGTTCAAGACTTTTTGTACGCAAAAACCGCTAGTACAGATATTGACTTAGAGTTAATTATTCAGCAGTTTAGGGAAAACAAAATTCCCGCCCTTCCTACAGATGTTGGGAATTATATCGATGATTTGACCCAAACCCTCGTTGCTCATTCCATCCACACATCTTCCCCGCGATATATCGGTCACATGACGAGTGCACTTCCCTATTTTGTGCGCCCGATCGCGAAGCTTGTAACCGCGATGAATCAAAATTTAGTCAAGATGGAAACGGCCAAAGTTTTAAGCCCCTGCGAGCGCCAGACTTTGGCAATGATGCACCGATTAATTTACGATTTTTCTGAGGATTTTTATAACCAGCACATTCAAAAAAATGAGAGCACGCTGGGTATCATGGTAACGGGCGGCACCCTAGCTAATATCACCGCCCTGTGGTGCGCTCGCAACGCTTCTTTAGGGCCAAAAAATGACTTTGGTGGCATTGAAAAAGAAGGCTTGTACGCAGCTTTAGAATTTTACGGCTACAAGGGAATGGTGATAATCGGATCGAGTTTGATGCACTATTCTTTTGAAAAAGCTGCCGGTTTATTAGGCATTGGCGATCGCAATCTCCTAAAAATCCCCACCGATTCCAATCACCGCATGGATTTGGCAGCGCTGCGCCAAACTGTAGCCGAATGTCGCGATCGCAACCTGCACATTCTGGCAATTATCGGTATCGCCGGCAGCACCGATTCGGGAAGTATCGATCCGCTACCAGAAATAGCCGCGATCGCCCAATCCGCAAACGCTCACTTTCACGTCGATGCCGCGTGGGGCGGCCCCGTGCTTTTTTCCCAACGTCACCGGCACAAATTAGCAGGCATTCAACTAGCAGATTCCGTCACCATAGATGGACACAAACAAATGTATTTGCCAATGGGAATCGGCATGGTTTTATTCCGCAATCCCCAAACCGCCAAAGTTATTGAAAAAAACGCACCCTACACGGTGCGAAAAGACTCGATCGATCTAGGCAAGCGCTCTCTCGAAGGCTCTCGATCGGGTGCGAGTTTGTTCTTGCAAGCCGCCTTGAATATCATCGGCCATCAAGGCTATGAGTTTTTGATAGATGGAGGCATCCATAAAACGCAGCACTTAGCCAATTTACTTCGGGAAAATCCAGCCTTTGAATTGCTGCTAGAACCAGAAATTAATATTCTTTTATACCGCTACATTCCAGAAACCTTCAGGGAAAAAGCAGCCAAAAAACAACTAACCGAAGCAGACAACCACTTCATTAATGAATTTAACGAGCGCCTTCAGGAGGCCCAGCGGCAAGCCGGTCACACCTTCGTCTCGCGAACAACCTTACAAAACACCTGTTATGGCAAAACCATTCCCATTGTTGCTTTTCGAGTCGTCCTTGCCAACCCCCTTACTACTGAAGCAGATATCAATTTTGTTTTAAATGACCAGCTAAAAATAGCAGCAAAACTTTCCTTAACTATCACAAACAGCGACCACTGCGAGGAAGTGAATTATGATGTCTACTAATCGTTCAGAACGACTAAAAAACCTCTCGCCCCAGAAGCGAGCGCTCCTCGTCAAAGCATTGGGCAAAGAGGCAGTACAGGCTGAGCAATCTAAATGTATTCCCAGGCGATCGCAGCCAAATTCTGCTCCCCTTTCTTTTGCCCAGCAACGGCTGTGGTTTCTCGATCGATTGTCTCCCGAAAACCCTGCCTACAACCTTCCGGCTGCTGTGCGGTTGCAAGGGCAATTGAATTTGTCGGCACTGCAACAAACACTCAATGAAATTGTCAGGCGTCACGAAGTTTTACGAACTGCTTTTGCAGAAATGGACGGGGAACCTGTTCAACTGATTTCTCCTTCCTTGGATTTCGCTTTGTCGGTAGTAAACTTGCGACATTTACCAGAAACTGAGCAGCAAGCTGAAATTGAGCAGCGTACTTTAGAAGAAGCCCAACGCCCCTTTGACTTAACGCGATCGCCCTTACTGCGAGGCACTTTGCTGCAACTTAGTTCGGCAGAATATGTGTTGCTGCTGACGATACACCACATTATTTCTGATGGTTGGTCTATGGGGGTATTGGTGCGAGAAGTGGCCGCACTTTATGAAGCTTTTTCCACTGACAAACCCTCTGGGCTGCCTGAACTTTCCGTGCAGTATGCCGACTTCGCCAGTTGGCAGCGGCAGCATTTCCAGGGAGAGAAATTAGAAAAACAGCTCGCTTATTGGAAACAGCAATTGGGAGGCGATTTAGCTGTGCTGTCAACAGATAAGCAGCGCTCTCCCGTGCAAACTTTCCGAGGATCGCAGCAATCTTTTGTGATTTCTGCTTCTTTAACTGAAAGACTGAAAACGCTCGCCCAGCAACAAGATGTCACCCTATTTATGACGTTGTTAGCAGCATTTCAATCCTTGCTATCCTGCCAAATAAAGCAAGATAACATTGCTATTGGCTCTCCCATTGCCAATCGCAACCGCCTGGAATTAGAGGAGCTGATTGGATTTTTTGTCAATACTTTAGTGCTACGAATTGACACCGCAGGTAATCCAACTTTCCGCGAACTACTCGGTCGAACACGCGAGGTAGCGTTAGCAGCTTACGCTCACCCGGATGTTCCTTTTGAAAAGCTCGTGGAGGAATTGCAGCCGGAGCGAAATCTCAGCTATAACCCGCTGTTTCAAGTGTGGTTTGTACTCCAGAATGCACCCATGCCACCCTTGGAGTTAGCTGGTTTGACCTTGAGCATTCTGGAATCCGATGTCGGTATGTCGAGACACGACTTAAGCCTCACTCTCTGGGAGGATTCAGAAGGAATTCAAGGCTTATTTGAGTACAAAACAGACTTATTTGAGGCTGCGACTATTGCCCGAATGGTGAGAGGTTTTCAAATCCTCCTCAACCAGGTAGTCATTCAGCCAGATATCAGAATCGACGAGTTGGCAGAAATTCTTGCCGAAGCAGAAAGGCAGCACCAAATCGAGCAGCAAAAACAAATTCATCTTTCGGGAATTCAAAAATTAAAAATGGCTAAACGCAAAGTTATGAAGAGTTGAAAAGGATGGCTCATATCAATTCCGGTTGCATTAGAATGATTAAACCGCAGAGTACGCAGAGAACGCAGAGGAAGAGAACAGAGAGATGAATAGTTCCGATGCTAACGGATTTGATATCAATCTCTCAGGTTTTTTCGGGAAAAAGAGATAAATTTTTCACCAAAGCAAAAATTATGACAAATACAGAAACAAAGAATCTCAATTCCCAAAAGTTAGGATCGGTTAGGCGCAAAGCCGTCAGCCTATCCTCAGAGGAATTAGTCAAAACCGCCTACCTCCAGCCCGAAAACTTTCTACCTCTAGTGGTTCAGCCAACAGTAGAAAAATTAAATCTCGCGGGTTGGGCTGCGAACAATTGCTCATTAATTGAAACGCAGTTATGGCAGCATGGAGGAATACTTTTTCGAGGCTTTGAAGTCGGCGGGGTGAATGGTTTCGAGCAGTTTATTCAAACTCTTGCTGGCGACTTGTTGGAATATTCTTTTCGCTCGACTCCGCGTAGCCAGGTGAGCGGAAATATTTACACTTCCACCGAGTATCCTGCCGAGCAATTCATCCCCCTGCACAATGAAATGGCTTATTCTCGAAATTGGCCGCTGAAAATCGCTTTTTTCTGCGTCAAGAAAGCCGAACAGGGAGGAGAAACTCCGATCGCTAACAGCCGCAAAGTGTTTGAAAGCCTGGATTCAAATATTAGAGAAAAGTTTGCCAAAAAAAAGGTTATGTATGTGCGAAATTACGGCGGTGGCGTAGATTTACCCTGGCAAAATGTCTTCAATACTGATAGCCAAATTGAGGTAGAAGAGTATTGCAAAAAAGCCGGAATTGAGTTAGAATGGAAAAGTTGCGATGGCTTGAGAACTCGGCAAATATGTCAAGCTGTCGCTGAACACCCACACACGCAGGAAATGGTGTGGTTTAATCAAGCTCACCTCTTCCACATTTCCAATCTCGAACCCGCCGTTCGCAAAGAGCTTTTAACTTCTTTTAAAGAGGAAGATTTACCCCGCAATGCTTATTACGGCGATGGCTCGCCCATTGAAGATTTTATATTAGACGAAATTCGTCGCTGCTATCAGCAAGAAACGATTGTTTTCCCTTGGGAAGAAGGAGATGTCTTGCTGCTAGATAATATGCTAGCCGCGCACGGACGCACGCCATTCTCTGGTTCGCGTCGGGTTGTTGTCGGTATGGCAGAACCGTTTAGCTGTCAAGATATTTAGGCTTATTAAAGGAACTTTAGAAATGCAAAACGAAACAATCGAAGGGTTTAGACTCTCTCCACAGCAACGGCATCTGTGGGGGTTACAGCAAAATAATCCTAAACAAATCTATCGCGTTCGAGGTGCAATTTTAATTACCGGAAATCTCGACAAAAAGATTCTTAAAAAGGCGCTGCAAAATGTCGTAAATCGGCACGAAATCCTGCGGACTAGCTTTCACTGCTTGCCTGGGATGACACTACCCCTGCAAGCGATCGCCAGCACTGGTGAAGTTCCTATCTCGGAACACAATCTCAGCGGTTTGTCTCCCGAAGAACAAGAAGCTAAAATCGCAGCGCTTTTTCAGCAACTAAACCTGCTTCCTTTTGATTTTGAGCGCGGCCCACTTTGGCATCTCTCTTTAGTCACTCTGGCGCAAAACAAGCAGCTATTGCTGGTGAACTTCTCTGCCTTAATTGCAGATAGCGTCACCCTGAAAAATTTCACCCGCGAACTCAGTCTTTCCTACTCAGCCTGCGCGTGCGGGGAAGAGTTCTCTGATGAGTCAATGCAATATGCCGATATTGCTGAGTGGCAAAATGAGTTACTCGAATCAGAAGAAACGGCAATCGGCCAAGAATACTGGCGAAAGCTGAACCTTGAATCTTGGGATTTATTAACACTTCCTTGGGAAAAGAAGAATGGAGAAGCGGAATTTAAGCCACAAGTAGAAAGGGTGGAAATTCGCGGTGATTTGTTGAACAGCCTAGAAGCGATCGCCCCAAAGCACAAAAGCGATATTTCTGCCTTCCTGCTGACTTGCTGGCAAATTCTCATTTGGCGGCTTACCAGAGAGCAAAACCCGATAATCGGCGTAGCGATTGACGGCAGAAAATATGAAGAATTAGAACACTCTCTGGGGCTGCTGTGCAAATACTTACCCCTACGATGCCCAGTGCAAGACGAGTTAAATTTCTCACAAGTGAGGCAGCAAGTTGAGCTTAATCTCAACGAGATGTACAACTGGCAAGAATATTTTAGCAGGGAAGAAATCTTAGAAAACGAAAAAACCAGCAGCTTTTGGCCCGTCTGCTTTGACTTCCAAGCAGAGCCTAACAACGATGATAACTCAGACGTTTCATTTTCCCTTATTCGGCAAGATGCCTGCCTACAACCATTCAAAATCAAGCTCTCCTGCCTTCGCCTGTGCAATTCCCTAAGCGCTGAATTTCACTATGATTCCGCTTTATTTGCTGCGGCAGATATAAAGCGCTTGTCAGAACACTTTCAGGCGCTTTTAGAAAGCACAGTCAAAAATCCAGAAGTCGCTATCAGTCAGCTAGACATACTCAGCGATCGCGATCGGCTGCAACTTCTCATTGACTTTAACCAAACTCAAAAAGATTACCCGAAAAATAAATGCGTTCATCAGCTTTTTGAAGAACAAGCAGAACGCAACCCAGACAGCATTGCCGTCGTCTTTGAAAGTGAAAAAATCACCTACCGAGAACTCAACGATCGCGCCAATCAACTCGCCCATCACCTGCAAAACTTGGGAGTTGAACCAGAGGTCGTTGTTGGCATTTGCCTCGATCGCTCCTTAGAAACAATCGTAGGAATGCTGGGCGTACTCAAAGCCGGTGGCGCCTATTTACCGATCGATCCAACGACCCCAATAGAGCGTAAAGCGCTAATGCTAGAAGACGCTCAGGTGAAGGTTTTGCTCGTACAACAGCGGCTCATCGAAAGCTTGCCGAAAACTCAGGCAAATATTGTTTGCATCGATACAGACATTCCCACTGTTTCTGCATCTTACACGCCCCGTGTTTCTACAGAAAATTTAGCTTACGTCATCTATACTTCCGGTTCCACTGGCATCCCCAAAGGAGTCGCGATCGAACACCGGCAACTGCTGAATTACCTGCACAGCATTCAAGAAAAATTAAACCTACCAGCCGATGCCAGTTTTGCTACCGTTTCCACCTTCGCCGCCGACTTAGGAAACACAGCCATTTTCCCCGCCCTTTGTTTCGGCGGTTGCCTGCATATTATCTCCCAAGAACGCGCCACCGATCCAGAGGCACTGGGTGAATATTTCTGCCGCAATCCCATCGACTGCCTCAAAATAGTTCCCTCTCACCTAGCCGCCCTTTTAAATTCCTCTCAACCCAAGTCAATTTTGCCTGGTAAACGGCTTATTTTAGGAGGTGAATCTGCCAATTGGAGCTTAATTAAAACTCTTCGCAATCTGGCTCCCAGTTGCTCACTATTCAATCACTACGGGCCAACAGAAACAACTGTAGGTGTCCTGACTTATCAAGTCGAATTTGATAAAATTGGGTGCGATTTTGACACAGTTCCACTCGGTCTTCCGATTGCCAACACTCAGATTTATATCTTGGATTCTTACTTGCAGCCGGTGCCGATCGGCGTACCTGGTGAACTGTACATCGGCGGTGATAATTTGGCGCGCGGATATCTTAACCGCCCTGAATTAACCGCAGAAAAATTTATTCCCAATCCATTTGACACGCAAGCAAAGACGCGACTGTACAAAACCGGCGACTTGGCTCGCTATTTGCCAGACGGAAACATCGAATTTATTGGGCGAATTGACAATCAGGTAAAAATTCGCGGTTTCCGCATTGAATTGGGAGAAATTGAGGCGGTGCTGGGGCAACATCCAGATATCGCGCAGGCTGTAGTGGTGGCGCGGGAAGATGCGCCTGGTGAAAAGCGTCTCGTGGCTTATTTTGTTTCTAATCAGAAACAAGCACCTACCCACAAGGAAATTCGCAATTTTTTAACGTCAAAATTGCCGGAGTACATGGTGCCTTCTGCTTTTGTGATACTCAAAAGTTTTCCTTTAACTTCTAATGGAAAAGTAGACCGACGAGCGCTGCCCGCACCTGATGAAATGCGACCGGAGTTGATAGGAAACTTTGTCGCGCCTCGCACAAATATCGAGGAAGTTTTAGCCGCTATCTGGGCTGAAGTTCTCAAAATTGAAAAAGTCGGCATTTACGACAACTTTTTTGAATTAGGAGGGCATTCCTTATTAGCAACTCAAGTAATTTCCAGAGTGCGCCAAGCATTTCAGGTCGAGTTGCCTTTGCACCGTTTATTTGAGTCGGCCACTGTCGCCGATTTTGCAGTAGCGATCGCGCAAAAGCAAGTCGAACAAAGCGACAGTGAAATGCTAGCTCAAGTTTTAGCAGACCTCGATCAACTGTCAGAAACCGAAATACAGGAAATTCTCGCCCAACAAGGAGTCAATCGATTTTAGATTTTAGATTTTAGATTTTAGATTGACTTGCGCGAGATAAATGCGGGGGCTTGAGGATTTGAGATTTGAGATTTGGGATTGATTCCACGCATAAATCCGGGGCATTGTACCACCTTTGAAATTCGCTTGTCAGAAAATGAGTGATTTAATCGAACGCATCGCGGCTCTTTCTCCCCAAAAGCGCGAGTTGCTGTTGCAGCGACTCAACCAGAAAAAAGAAAGCGTTTCGCTAGAAAAAATTCTGCCTCAAAGTCGAGAGTCTAACACTTTTCCTCTGTCGTTTGCTCAACAGCGATTGTGGTTTTTTGAGCAACTAAATCCCGGCAACTTTACCTATCACATCCCCGCCGCCGTGCGTTTGACGGGAACACTTGACGCGACATCTCTCGATCGCAGTCTCAATGAACTTGTCAAGCGTCATGAAGTTTTGCGAACGGCTTTTCAGACAATAAACGGGCAACCCGTTCAGGCGATCGCTTCCAATCTGGAATTGAAAATTTTAGAAATAGATTTGCGATCGCTTCCTGAAACTGAACGATCGCGCGAAGTTGAACGGTTAATCGCCGCAGAAGCAAAGCTTGCTTTCGATCTCTCACAAGCACCCTTATTGCGTGCCAAATTGCTGCACTTGAGCGATTCCAACTGGGTGCTGCTATTGAGTACGCACCACATCATTTTCGATGCCTGGTCAATGGGAATATTCATCCAGGAACTCGCCACGTTTTATCAAGCCTTTTGCACTGGCAAACCTTCTCCCCTTCCCGAACTGTCGGTACAGTACGCAGACTTTGCAAGTTGGCAGCGCCAGTGGTTGCAGGGAGAAGTTTTAGAGACGCAGCTTGCTTACTGGAAAAAACAGCTCGGAGGGAATCTCCCGGTACTAAATTTGCCAACCGATCGCCCGCGATCGGCAGTACAAACCTTCCGAGGTGCGGTGCATAAATTCACCATTCCCAAGGCAATAGCAGAGGAAATCGCCCAATTAAGCCAGCGGGAAAAAGCGACTTTATTTATGACGCTACTGGCAGCGTTTAAAACATTGATCTATCGCTACACCGGGCAAGAAGATATTTTAGTCGGCTCCCCCATTGCTAACCGTAATAGACGCGAAATCGAGGAAGTAATTGGCTTATTTGCTAACACCTTAGTTTTCCGCACCAATCTGTCGAGCAACCCGACTTTTAAAGAGTTACTGGGTCGCCTGCGAGAAGTAGCTCTCGGCGCATATAACCACCAGGATTTGCCCTTCGAGAAACTGGTAGAAATTATACACCACGAACGAGATTTAAGTCATAATCCCCTATTTCAGGTGTTGTTTTCTCTGCGAAATGTTCGGACGCCGCAGATAAAATTGCCAGGATTGACGTTGAGCAGTTTGGAAATAGAACGGAAAACGGCGAGATTTGATTTAGCGCTTGACTTGGAGGAAGGATTAGAGGGTATTAATGCAACGCTTGAGTATAGCCAAGATTTGTTTGATGCTAGCACTGCACGACGGATAGCCGGACATTTTCTAACCTTACTAGAAAGTATAGCTGCCAATCCCGAACAGCGCATTTCACATTTGCCAATCTTGACGAAACCTGAACAGCAGCAACTGCTGTTCGAGTGGAACAATACTCAATCGAATTTTCCGCAAGATAAGTGCATACATGAACTATTTGAAGCGCAGACAGAGCGGACGCCGGATGCGATCGCAGTCGTCTTTGAAAATGAACATCTGACTTACCGGGAACTGAACGAAAAAGCAAATAACCTCGCCAGTTACTTGCAAAAAATCGGTGTCAAACCAGAAGTTTTGGTGGGAATTTATGTCGATCGCTCCCTAGAAATGATGGTAGGGCTTCTCGGCATTCTCAAGGCTGGTGGCGCTTACGTTCCCCTCGATCCAGCGTATCCACCAGAGCGCCTGGGATTCATGCTGGAAGACGCGAAAATTTCAGTGTTACTCACTCAGAAAAAGCTATTAGAAACCCTGCCCAAAAATAGCGCCTCCCTCGTGTTTCTGGACGCAGATTTGGAAGGCATATCGAGCGGCGACGAGCCACTCGTGGGTTTACAAAATTCCTCCAATTTAGCCTATGTCATCTATACTTCAGGCTCAACAGGTAAACCCAAAGGAGTGCAAATTTCCCACGCCTCTGCCGTTAACTTCTTGAGTTCTATGCGCCAACAACTCGCGATCGCAGACGGCGATGTTTGGCTAGCAGTAACATCCTTATCTTTTGACATTGCAGCGCTGGAACTGTTCCTGCCTATTACAACAGGTTCTCGCGTTGTTGTAGCCAGCCGAGAAGTGGCATCTAACGGCGAAAAGCTTTTAGAAACATTAACAAATTCTGGCGCAAGCATTATGCAAGCTACTCCAGCCAGTTGGAAAATGCTTTTAGCAGCAGGATGGCAGGGAAACAATCAATTAAAAATACTGTGCGGGGGAGAAGCTTTACCCCGACATCTCGCCAATCAGTTGCTTTTGCGCGGCGCTTCTGTGTGGAATTTATACGGCCCTACAGAAACCACGATCTGGTCAACTCTCTATCAGGTCGATCGCAAAGATGAATCAGTTTCCATCGGTCGCCCGATCGCTAACACTCAAATTTTCATATTAGACCGCTATTTAATGCCGGTTCCCGTTGGCGTTTTTGGCGAACTGCACATCGGCGGTGCCGGCTTATCTAGAGGCTACCTAAACCGACCGGAACTGACCGCAGAGAAGTTTATTCCTAACCCCTTTGCAGAAGACCCAACTCATGCTTCATTCATCCTTAATTCTTCATCGTTTATTCTTTCAGAACGCCTCTATAAAACCGGGGACTTGGCTCGCTATCTCCCAGATGGAAACATTGAATTTATGGGGCGCAGCGACAACCAGGTGAAAGTTCGCGGATTTCGCATCGAATTAGGCGAAATTGAAGCGGTACTCAGCCAATACCCAGCCGTGCGAGAAGCGATCGCACTGGTTCGAGAAGACAATCCGGGCGACCAGCGTTTAGTAGCTTATATCGTTGCTAACTCAGCACTCAAAACTCAAGACTCAGAACTTATTAATGATTTGCGCTCTTACCTGAAACAAAAACTGCCGCAGTACATGATGCCGTCAGCGTTTGTGCTGCTGGAAGCAATGCCTTTAACGCCTAACGGAAAGATCGATCGGCGATCGCTAAGAGCACCTGACACAAACACAGCCGAATTAGAGAGCAATTTTACCGAGCCTCGAACTCCCGACGAGCAATTAATAGCAGAAATTTGGGCGGAAGTTCTCGGTTTAGAGCGAGTGGGAATTCACGATAACTTCTTTGAATTGGGAGGTCATTCATTGCTGGCTACTCAGGCGATTTCTCGCCTGCGAGAAGCTTTTCAAATTGAAGTACCCTTGCGCTCTCTTTTTGAATCGCCTACCGTCGCAACAGTCACCGAAAGCCTCTTGCAATATCGCGCCGATCAAAAACTGAAAGCACCCCCCATCAAGCCTGCGTCAAGGCAGGAAGAATTACCCCTTTCTTTTGCACAACAACGACTGTGGTTTCTCGACCAATTGCAGCCGGGAAATCCTGCCTATAATATCCCAGCAGCCGTGCGCTTGAAGGGGGCGCTCAATGTAGCGGTTCTAGAGCAAACTTTTCAGGAGATTATCAAGCGACACGAAGCATTGCGGACAACTTTTAATTCGGTGGAAGGACGACCCGCTCAGGTTATTATTTCATCTTTTAAATTCACATTGCCGATCGTAAACTTAAGAGAGTTATCGCAAGCTGAACGAGAAGCCGAGGCAATGCGACTCGCCGCTGAAGAAGCGCGACAGCCTTTTGACCTCACAAAATGGCCGTTACTGCGCGTCACATTGTTACATCTTGACGAGACAGAATACCTGCTGTTAGTGACAGTACACCACATCGTAGCCGATGGCTGGTCGATGGGGGTACTGGTGCGGGAAGTGGCGGCGCTTTATGAAGCTTTCTGCAGTGGCAAACCTTCTCCCCTACCCGAACTTTCTGTACAGTACGCAGACTATGCTGTTTGGCAAATAAACTGGCTGCAAGGCGAAGTTTTGGAAGCAAAACTCGCTGACTGGAAGCAGCAGTTGGGTCAAAATTTGCCCCCGCTGCAATTGCCAGCAAAACAACCGCGTTCTGCTGTTTCTAGCGATCGAGCTGAGATTCAAGAATTTCAGCTTGATTGGCAAGTTTCAGAAGCGCTAAACGCACTCAGTCGGCAACAAAATGTCACCTTATTTATGACATTGTTGGCAGCACTCCAAACGCTGCTTTATCGCTACACAAATCAAGAAGATATTGTCGTCGGTACTGACCTAGCAAACCGCACACAAGTTGAGACAGAAGCTTTAATTGGTTTCTTTGTCAATATCCTCGTCTTGCGAACCGATATGCGCGGCAATCCTACATTTCGCCAACTGCTCGATCGCGTGCGCGAAGTGACATTAAAAGCTTACACTCACCAAGATTTGCCCTTCGACAAACTGGTAGAAGAACTGCGTCCCGATCGCACCCTGAGTCAAACACCGCTCTTTCAAGTTTTATTCGTCATGCAAAATGCGCCTATGCCGAATTTAGAAATGGCGGGTTTAACTTTAATCCCGGTTGAAATTGATAGCGGCACGGCTAAATTTGATTTGGCGCTATTTGTGTCGGAAACAAAGACAGGAATTGTCGGCAGTTGGAAGTATAATTCCGACCTATTTGACAGAGAGACGATCGCTCAAATGTCAAATCGCTTTGAAACCCTCCTCGGCAGCATTGTGGCGCAGCCTGACAGTCGTTTGAACACTTTAGAAATACTCACAGAAGCCCAGAAGCAGAAACAAGCCATGCAAGAATTAAAGCGTGAAAAAAGCAATTTTAGTAAGTTCAAAAGCGTCAAGCCGAAGCCAGTGGCTTTGCCGCAAGGCGAATTGATAAAAACCGAGTACCTGCACCCCGACGAACTCTTTCCTTTAGTGGCAAAACCCGCAGTAGCCGATGTCGATCTCGCAGACTGGGCGAAAAATAACCGCGAATTTATAGAAGCAAAATTGCTACAGCATGGAGGGATTCTTTTTCGAGGGTTCACCGGCCCTGTGGTTTCCGCATTCGAGCAGTTTGCACTCTCAATTTGTTCGGAATTATTTGGGGAGTACGGGGATTTGCCACGCGAAGGAGTTAGCGGAAAAGTTTACGGTTCAACTCCTTACCCAGCAGATAAAGCTATCTTATTTCACAGCGAGAGTTCGCACCTGCACCGCTGGCCGATGAAAATCTGGTTTTTCTGCGTTCAGCCAGCGCAACAAGGCGGAGAAACGCCGATTGTTGACTGCCGTAAAATTTACCAGTTGCTAGACCCGAAACTCAGAGAAAAATTTGCCCAAAAGCAAATTATGTACGTCCGTAACTACACAGACGGACTGGATGTAAGCTGGAAAGATTTTTTCCAAACAGAAGACAAATCTGTGGTTGAGGAATACTGCCGACAAGCTGGGATGGAATTTGAGTGGAAAGCAGGAAATAATTTGAGAACTCGCAAAATTCGCCCTGCAATTGCCAAGCACCCAAAAACCAAAGAAATGGTATTTTTCAATCAACTTCCCTTGCACCACATTTCCTGCTTAGATGCGGCAACCCGCGCTTCCTTGCTCTCTGTTTTTGGAGAAGAGAACCTCCCCCGCAATGTTTATTACGGTGACGGCACTCCTATTGAAGACTCAGTAATGGAAGAAATTCAGGCAGTGTACGCGCAAGCTGCTGTTAGTTTTCCCTGGCAAGCAGGAGACATCTTAATGCTAGATAATATGCTTGCCGCTCACAGTCGCAATCCATTTATCGGTTCGCGAAAAATTGTTGTAGCGATGGGCGAAATGATTCCTGAATCAGGAATTTAATTCCCTCTCATATCATGTCCGGTCGATTAGCCTGATTCCTGTAGGGGCGGGTTCACCAACAATATCTGCCAATAATTGACAATCTCAAAAACCCGCCCGGCCGGGATATTATGGTCAATCGATCGGGCATAATATCATCTCTTCCAGGCAAATGTAACGAGAATAAAGTAGTGCTTTGATAAAGAGGAACAATGCAAACAATTAATGGATTTCGCCTTTCACCCCAGCAAAAATATCTGTGGCTTTTGCAGCAAGACAGCCCTGCTTACCGCATTCAATCCGCTATTTCGATCGAGGGAAGTCTTCAAACTGATAACCTCAAGAAAGCTTTAGAAAAAGTTAGCGATCGCCACGAAATTATCCGCACAAGCTTTCAGGGAAAGGCAGGGCTAAAAATTCCTATACAAGTTATCTCCGAACATAGCTCTGTTTCGTGGAACTGGGTTAACTTGAGTGAAGTAAATCCCCAGGAGCAAGAAGCCAAAATAGAAGAGATTTTTCAGCAAGAAAAGAGCGCTTTCTTCAAATTCGATCGCAATCCTGTTTGGCACTTGTCTTTAATTACACTTTCATCTGAAAGGCACATTTTACTGGTTAGTTTGCCCGCACTGTGCGCCGATAGTCGCACACTAAAAAATCTGGTTCAAGAAATCAGCCAGTGCTATGCCGCCTGCCTTCACGGCGAAGAAATTACCGATGAAGTTGTGCAATACATTCAATTTTCCGAATGGCAAAATGAATTGCTCGAAGATGAGGAAGCGGCGGAGGGCAAAGAATACTGGACTAGACAAGATTTATCGGCGCTAGCGAGTTTAAGGTTGCCGTTTGAAAATAGATTAATTAACGCGCCATCTCAATTTACTCCCCAAGCTTTTGAGGTCAAATTAGAGTCAGCTTTGCTGGTTCAAGTGGAAGATATCGCCCGCCAGTACAACACCTCACTTTCTACATTCTTGCTCGCTTGCTGGAAAATTTTGCTCTGGCGACTGATTGGCCAATCAGAGCTCACTGTTGGCGTGGCATTCGACGGTCGAAAATACGAAGAACTAGAGCCAGCGCTTGGGCTGTTTGCCAAATTTTTACCGCTGTCGAGCCAACTAACAGAAAACTTTTCCTTCGCGGAAACCTTGCACCAAATTCAGCAGGAAGAATGCGAGGCATACAAGTATCAAGAATATTTCTCCCACGAATATCTAGGCAACTCTTCCGGCTTTCCATTTGGTTTCGAGTTTGAGGAACACCTCAAAAAGCATTCGGCTAGTGGCGTATTTTTTTCGATTTACAAGCAGTATGCGTGCTGCGATCGCTTCAAAGTTAAACTCTCTTGCCACCGCCAAAATGACTCGCTCGCCGCTGAGTTTCACTACGATCCTATCTTCCTTGCAGACAACAGTATCCGGTGCTTGGCCGAGCAATTTTACGCCTTAGTGCAAAGTGTAGCCAGCAACCCACAAACCGCAATCGGCAAGCTCGAAATGCTGAGCGATCGCGCCCGAAATCAATTATTACTAGAATTCAACAGCACCAAAGCAGATTACCAGCTCAATAAGTGCGTGCACCAGCTTTTTGAAGAACAAGCAGAGCGATCGCCCAACAGTATAGCTGCTGTTTGTGAAAATCAGCAAATTACCTACAGCGAACTCAACGCCCGCGCTAACCAAATTGCCCATTACTTGCAACAATTAGGTGTCAAGCCAGAGGTGATTGTCGGCATTTGCGTCGATCGCTCTTTAGAGGCTATCGCTGGAATTCTAGGCATCCTCAAAGCAGGTGGCGCCTACCTACCGCTCGATTCAGCCATGCCCAAAGAGCGCCTAGCATTGATGTTGCAAAACGCTCAGACTCCAGTGCTGTTAACGCAACAGCATCTAATCACAAATTTGCCGGAAACTCAGGCACAGATCGTCTGCTTAGATACAGACATTCTCTCTTTTTCTCCTACTACTTTCGTCTCTGCTTCTGGTGAAAATTTAGCTTACATTATCTATACCTCCGGTTCCACCGGCACACCCAAAGGAGTCGCTATTGAACACCGCCAACTGCTCAATTACCTGCACGGCATTCAAGAAAGATTAAACCTGCCATCAGGTGCAAATTATGCCACCGTTTCCACCTTCGCAGCAGACTTAGGACACACTGTTATTTTTCCCGCTTTGTGTTCGGGTGGATGCCTGCACATTATCTCTCAAGAACGCGCAACAGATCCTCAAGCAATTGCGGCTTATTTTCAGCAACATTCTATCGATTGTTTGAAAATTGTTCCCTCTCACTTAAAAGCTTTGTTGAGCGCTTCTAACCCCGCGCAAATCTTACCGAAAAAGCGATTAATTCTCGGCGGTGAGCCTTTGATGTGGAATTTAATTGAAACAATTCAGAAATACAATCCAGACTGCTCGATCTTCAACCATTACGGGCCGACAGAAACAACTGTAGGCGTGCTGACTTATCAGGTAAAAATGCAAGGCGATCGCATTTCCCAGACAGTTCCTTTAGGTCGCCCACTACCCAACACGCAGATTTATTTGCTCGATTCGCACTTGCAGCCGGTTCCTGTAGGGGTAGCCGGTGAATTATATATTGCTGGTGCGGGATTGGCTCGCGGCTATCTAAACCAACCAGAACTCACCGCAGAAAAATTTATTTGCAAGTCATTGAATCAGGAACCGGAAACTCGACTTTACAAAACTGGCGACTTAGCTCGCTATTTGCCAGACGGAAATATAGAATTTATCGATCGCGTCGATCGCCAAGTAAAGCTGCGAGGTTTCCGCATTGAATTAGGAGAAATTGAGGCGGGGCTGTCTCATCATCCCTCTGTACGCGAGGCAGCCGTTTTACTTCAAGAAAATGAACCGGGAAATCAGCGTTTAGTCGCCTATATTGTTTCTCACTCAAAACCCAGCATTCAGGACTCACAACTAATTGAAAGCCTGCGTTCATTCCTCAAAGAACAACTGCCCGAATACATGATACCTTCTGCTTTTGTGGTTCTGAAAGCGCTGCCACTGACTCCCAATGGCAAAATAGACCGTCAAGCGCTTCCTGCACCGTCCGTAGCAGCCAATTTTACAGATACGTTTGTAGGCCCTCGCACTCCCGCTGAGGAGATTCTTGCCGAAATTTGGAGCCAGCTTCTCAACCTTAAACAGGTAGGAATTCACGACAATTTCTTTGACTTGGGGGGACACTCATTACTGATTACTCAGTTGTTAGCCAAAGTGCGAGAATGTTTTCAGGTGGAATTGCCTTTGCGCGTTTTGTTTGAAGCTCCTACTGTAGCTGGTTTAGCTGAAAAAATCGAAATGCAGCAAGGGGGCAACACAGCGGGCGATCGCACTGCAAGTTTCGATATTAATGCTGAAGTTGTTTTAGATCCGGCAATTCGCCCTGCAACTCCATTGAGCGAGCCAAAAACTGAACCAGCTTGCATTTTCTTAACAGGGGCGACGGGCTTTTTGGGAGCCTTTTTACTCCGCGATCTCTTGCAACAAACTCAAGCAGAAATTTATTGCCTAGTCCGTTCTGCCGATGCAGAATCAGCTAAAAAGCGGATTCAAAGCAGCCTCGAATCCTATTTAATTTGGGATGAAAGCAGCAGCGATCGCATTATCCCAATTGCTGGAGATCTGTCTCAATCACTTTTGGGGCTTTCCGAGGAGCAGTTCGGAGTTTTAGCCAGTAAAATTGATGTCATTTACCACAATGGCGCGTTTGTCAAGTTTACTTATCCCTACTCTGTTCTCAAACCGGCTAACGTTTTGGGGACGCAGGAAGTTCTGAGATTGGCGAGTCAAAGTAAGCTAAAACCAGTCCATTTAATTTCTACTATTTCCGTTTTTTCGGCAAAGGGAGAATCTGGGATTAAGCACGTGCGAGAGGAGGACGAACTCACTCCGGGAGAGGGTCTCAAAGGCGCTTACACTCAGACTAAGTGGGTGGCAGAAAAGTTAGTAGAGGTCGCGCGCGATCGCGGCATTCCTGTTACCATTTACAGGCCAGGTCGCATTTCTGGGGACAGCCAAACAGGGGCCTGCAATCCCAGTGATTTACTGTACAGGTTAATCGCTGGTTGCGTGCAACTTGGATGTGCACCCGATGACGATAAGCTGATGAATGTAGCGCCTGTTGACTATGTGAGCGGAGCGATCGTTCATCTTTCGAGCCAAAAAGAATTGCTCGGAAAGACGTTTCATTTAGTCAACACTCAGTCCTTTCAAATGAGCGAATTGCTTGGCTGGATTTGCTCAATGGGTTATCCAATCAAACGAGTTTCGTCTGAGACTTGGCAAGCAGAAATAATCAATCGCGCTGGAAATTCTCCCGCTCATGCTTTGTACCCGCTTGTCGGTCTTTTTTCCGAAAAAGTTTCTGATGCAGACATGGCTAAATCTGCGACGCTGCAATTTGATTGCCAGAATGCGTTGAAGGGACTTTCTGGAACGGACATTATCTGCCCGCAAGCGGATGCGAGTTTGTTTCGGACTTATTTTTCCTATCTTGTCGATCGCCAGTTAATAGAGGCTCCCAAACATCTGGTCTAAAAATGTAGAGGCGCGAGCGATCGCGTTTCTACCTTGGTCACTTTGAGGAAAATTTTCAATGAAGGAGGGCTTAAACTTAATGAATGTTAGCTTAGGAAATAATAATGCGATCGCGATCGCAGGCAGAGCTACCGCAGAAGGAACGCGGCGTTACAGGGAACGGCACAACAAAAACTGTGCAGCCGATCACTTCCGAGAAACTGGTTCGCTTGTGGCCAGCTCGATTGGAATTGGCACTTACCTTGGGGAACCAGATGAGTATACTGACACTCTGGTGGCGGAAGCTGTAGTGGAATCGGTTCGGCGGGGTGCCAACCTAATTGACTCAGCAATTAACTACCGCTACCAGTACGGAGAGCGGAGCGTAGGAAAGGCTATCCGCCGTCTCCTGGAATCGGGAGAAGCCTCAAGGGATGAACTAATTATCTGTACGAAAGGCGGCGTTGTTCCCCATCCAACTCCCAACCATGTAGAGTGGTTTTATCAGCAGTACGTCGAGCCAAACAACTCTACTATCAGCATGGCAGATTTGGCCCAGGAGCGTTACTGCATCCACCCAGAATACATTCAAGATCAGCTTAATTGGAGCCTCGCCAACCTCGGCATTGAGACAATCGATGTCTACTATCTTCACAATCCAGAAAAGCTACTTTCTCAAGTTGAACCCGATATTTTTTACAATCGGTTGCGAGAGGTTTTTGAGGTACTTGAAGGTGCGGTTTTAGCTGGAAAAATTGCTAATTACGGTGTGGCAACTTGGAATGCTTTTCGCGTACCTCCAACTGAAAAGTACCATATCGATCTGGCGCGTGCGAAGTCCATTGCTCGCGAAGTAGCTGGGAACAAAGAGGATGGGTTTCGGTTTATCCAGCTTCCTTTGAATATGGGGATGCCGGAAGCTGTGCTAAGCCCAACTCAAACAATCAAAGGAGAACAAGTCTCAGTATTGGAAGCTGCCGATCGCTTAGGCATTTGGGCGATCGCCAGTAGGTCGATCTGTGAAGCGCAGGTTATCGGTCAGATCCCAGAAAAGATTGCTTCTGCCTTTGGCGAAAGCTTGCGGACAGACTGCCAGCGGGCGCTCCAATATACCCGCAGCGCCCCTGGCCTCCTGAGTGCCCTTGTAGGGATGAAAGCGCCAAAACATATAGAAGAGAACCTAGCCCTTGCTGCTGTCGGGCGGCTTGGGAGAGCAAGGTTTCAGGAACTTACTGATTCAATTGTTCAAGTGTTAAACGGAAATTGAAGTTGCCCTTGCCGGAGAACGGCTGAACTTAAAATCTTCAATGGCATTATGGAATAGTTTCAGTTAATGTTTATGGTTCTTCCATACTTAGTGTGGGAGCATCTCAATGAAAGCAGGCCTCCGCTAGAAATTGGAGTTTTGAGGCAGGAGGCAGGAGGCAGGAGGGAAGAGGGAAGAGGAAGAAGGAAGGAGCCAGAAGAAGTGTTTTTACAAATATGAGATGCTCCCGATCGTGTGCTAAAATGAGATATTATTGTAACATTTTAGCCGACTAAGTACGCAAGCTCCCTGATTACTGAATAAATCAATCATTAATAAATTCACCTTCACAGATAATCGAGTCTCTGTTCTCCAAATCTTCTTGATTCCAGACCGCGTTTAATGCTGCAGAACTTAAGGAAGTTGACATCGTATTTAATGTTGTGTTGTAGTATTCCGCAGCATTATTAAGTTCCACCTGCGGCGCTTCCTTGAAGTATGAATTAATATCAGGCGTGCACCGCTGGGCTTGGTAGTATACATAAGCTTCAGCATTAATGCACATTACGTGGTAAAAATCCTTATTTGCTGCCGCAACATCTCCAAGTTTATACAGCGCTAAACCCCGGTTGAGATAAGCTTTAACATAGTTCGGATCGAGTTCTACTGCTTGGTCAAAGTCTTCAATTGCAAGCTGCATTTGTTTTAATTTATAGCGAACGCAACCTCTGTTATAATAGGCATAAACATTTTGTGGATCGATGGCGAGTGCAATGTTGTAATCGGCCATCGCCTGCGTATTGTCTCCTAGTTGGTGGTAACAGAGACCTCGATTTATGTAAGCTTTGATATATTTAGGATTCAACCGCAGCGTTTCGTTAAAGTTTTCCGTTGCTGCCTCTTTTTCTCCCAAAAGGTAGTAAGCGCGCCCCCGGTTGTAATAGGTTTTATAATTGTTGGAATTGATAGAGAGAGCTCGATTGTAGTCTTCTATTGCTTCTTCGTAGTTTCCTAAATTAGCAAGTACCAGTCCCCGGTTGTTGTAGATAGCGTGGCTGTTAGGCTTATTTGCTAAAGCACAGTTTAAATCTTCAATGGCTTTGTCGTGTTCTCCGAGATGACGCCAAGCATTGCCTCGATTCAGGTAAGCCTCGAAGAAATTAGGATTGATATCTAGGGCTTGGCTGAGGTCTGCGATCGCTTTTTGGTAGTCTTTCATGTAATAATACACCAAGCCGCGATTGTTATAGGCTTTGGCATCGGCGGGATTGAGTTGCAGTATGCGATCGAAATCGTCGATCGCCGCTTCATAGTTTCCTTTCTTGGCGCTGTGCAAACCGCGCTTGTAAAATTGTTTGAGGTTCATAGGTCAACTTTCAGGAGTGCTTGATTCTGGGGGTTGATTCCTGTGCTGTCAGTTTTGAGTTCGACAGCCGTTAATCTGTTGAAAGAGCATCCACCTGCGGTCAGAGTAACTCTTGAATGATTCCGGGCAATCTACCGTAAACAGGATTTTTGGTTTATTTTAACAGTAGTTAAATCATGTGGAAAGGCTTTGCACGTCGGCTGGATTTACTTATTAGTCAGTTCGATTGTTTACTCGATCGACTTGCTCTCAAAAGTCTAGTTTTACTTGGTGCTCGGTGTCTCTTGATGCAGCGACGATCGGCTAGATCGGCAAATTAAGTTTGAGACCGCTACTCAGTATAAATTGTTGCCAGCAGTCCTACCGAGTAAACTCTCTATTTTTTTGACAAATTTCGTCTCAGTATTTGCGACAGTACGTCTCTACAAACTTTTGTTGCCTAATTACCAATTACCGATTGATTTCCTCTTCCACATAAACTCTCAATTTCTCCAAATCGGGAAGTTCGATCAATTCTTGTTCCTTTTCCTTAACCGACATGGGCATCATCACAGGTTTACGCTGCTCGATCCAGCAACTCGCCAGCGGTAAAGTTTGTTCCAAATCTTCCAAAGGCCTCGGAATTACCATCACCGCGTTCAACTCGCCAATTCGCTCAGCTTCGTACATCCCGGCTTCTACGGCTACTGCTACATCTGCAACTGCACCGCGAATAATTGCCGTACACAAGCCGGCGCCTATTTTCTCGTAAGCTGCCAAGTGTACGTCTGCAGATTTGAGCATAGCATCGCAAGCACCGACCATTGCCGGAAATCCGCGGGTTTCGAGCAAACCGATCGCCTGATTGCTAAGCCGAGAATAACTGCCTTTTTCCGAAAGTTCAGTCAGCCGAAAGCCGATCGGCAAAACCACTTCCAAATTAGCCAAAGGTCTAGGAATCACTAACTTAGAAACAAACTGCCCGAACTGTTCGGCAGTTTGAGCTCCAGCTTCCACAGCCAAACGCACATCCGAAATTCTGCCCCGGACGATCGCGGTACAGTGACCGGAACCAATTTTTTCGTATCCTACTAAAATCACTCCTGCCGACTTGAGCATCATGTCAGCAGTCCCGACAATTGCCGGAAAACTCTTGGTCGATACCAAACCCAAAGCAGTGTCTTTGAAGTATTCCTGGCGCTGCGATCGCTCTTGGTGACTGTTACGATCTGTTTGTCCGTCCATCTTCTATTACCCTTAGAAACTTCCCAAAATAAAAATTTGTTGATAGTTTATAGTTTCTCAGATGAGAAGACAGACTGCACGAGCTACAAGACACTGATTGCTGCTGCAAGGTCTGACAAATTGCTGAGCTACCAATAATATGAGATTACCTATTTATATTTGATCTTTCTGCCTTTAGCATAGCTGGCTTTTGCCGAAATGACCGAAAGCATCGAGGATACCCGCCACGTGATTCATCCGTCCAGAAATAAAAAACCTGTATCCCATAAAGGAACCCCGAATTTATCTCGCGCAAGTCAATGCTTCAATCTCAAATCTAAAATCGAAAATCGCGCAATCGATTGACGGCTACCCGGAACCGCCCGATAGAGTTTGGCCGTTTTCCTCCGATCGATTAAAAGCTTGCCGGTGCGGAAACAGCGTCCCCAACAGCCGATTGATGTGAGCTTGGCCATATAGAATAGTTGGCGTTTCCCCTGGTTGGGGCGGCTCTGCGGTGGTGGGTTCCGGTGGCTCTGGGGCAGTCTCCGGCGCAGTTTGAGGCGGTGTTTGGGCGGGTTGTGGCGGCTCGATCGGCTCGAAAGGCTCGATCGGTCGATCGACTGGTGGCGTAGTGGCTTCGGGGGGTTCTGGTGCTGTTGGCGCTGCTGTTGGCGCTGCTGTTGGCGCTGCTGCTGTTGCTTCTGCGGCGACTTGGCGGCTGGTATCTCCCATTAGAGAACCTGCTGGCATAATTTGCATTTTGTCGATACAAGGATTGATTAGGGTCGTCGCGGCGCCAATACAGGCATTTTCCCCGATCGTTCCCGCACCTACCACCAGCACCCCTGCACCCAGAATTACGCCCGCCGCGATTTCCAGAGTACCTTCACGGGCGTGAAGGATAACTCCCATACCGATACAGGCACCGGCGGCGATCGAGATCCGGCTTCCGGGCTCTGCTTGCAGGATTGCTCCAGGGGCGATCGCCGCACCCTCATTCACAACTACATCGCCACTCATCAAAATCTGAGAGTTGCTACTTAATTGCAGTGGCGATAAATACATTCGACTTCACCATGAAAGGAGCTATTTTTTTCGATAAAACGACTTTAAATTATGGGTTTTCTCGACTGATAAATTTAACCATGTCAATCTAAGAAACGATAATTTACTAATACTGAGAAGCTTGATGATTTAACGTTTTATAGAAACTTTCCGAAGATTCTAGATTTTGACCAACATTTCTCATTCGAGCTTTTTAACTATCTCAAATCCAACTTAAATCCGCTGGGGTTTCTCCCGTTGGCCCCAACGCGAGGGCTTAACGGGAGAAACAAGCTAATTACCTAGCAAATTAAGGACGCTGGATAATTTCTTCGAGTACCCGGCGCTTCGCCTTGGAGTCGATGCCCAGCAAGCGGACGTACTCGCCGCTGTGTTCTTTGAGACAGCTTTCGAGGGCAGAAATCACTTCGGATTCGCGGTTGGATGCGATCGGGGCGCAACTGCTCCAAGAACCGGTGCGGAAACGGCGCGCGTCGGCGTGTTCCGTGCCAATTTTGTAGCCTTGGGAAAGCAGGTTGCGGATTTGGTCGATCGTCTTGCCGGTCAAACTGCCGCTGCTGGCCGAACCAGTCGAAGCTGCTTTGTATCCCGATGTTGCTGCAGGCTTAGCCGATTGAGCAACTGGGCCGTCGGGACGCTGAATAATTTCTTCAACCACGCGTCGCTTAGCTTTCGGGTCAATCCCGATCAAGCGCACGTACTCACCGGGGTACTCGTTCATCACAGCTTCCAAAGCGGCGATCGCCTCAGATTCGTTTCTGACTTGCAGCGAAGCCCCGCTTTGCCAAGAACTGGTGCGGAAGCGGCGCGCGTCGGCGTGTTCCGTGCCAATTTTGTAGCCTTGAGCTAGCAAGCCCCGAACCTGAGTCACTGTTTCGGCACTCAATTTTCCGCTTGACACGGAACCGCTATTGTGGTATGAAGCTTGTTGTGCAACTTTACCGTTAGATTGGTGAGTTTTCGCACCGTTAGAACCGTTAGAGCCGTTGTCTCCCGGTCTTTGGACGATTTCTTCTAGTACGCGGCGCTTGGCTTTGGTGTCAATCCCGATCAAGCGGACGTATTCTCCTTGGTGTTCGGCCATGCAAGCTGACAAAGCCGCGATCACTTCAGAGTCACGGGTTGAGGAAATCGGGCCGCAAGTACGCCAAGAACCGGTACGGAAGCGGCGTGCGTCGGCGTGTTCGGCTCCCACGCTGTATCCTTGAGCTAGTAAATTACGGATGCTATCGGCAAGAGTTGAACTCAATTGGGTGCCGGCATGGGTAGAATATTTGGTTTGAGTCATATTTGGGTTTTTAGTTTGCTCGTTGCGAATTGGTGCTAGACAGGCGATGTTCTCAGCGCAGCGATAACCCGTTCTCAGAGCGTCATTGATGCCGATGACATGGGTCGCAAATTGAATGTCAGAATCTTGAACGTCAGGCAAGCGATCGGCTTGCTTCTGATTAGTGATGATGGCTCCCGAAGGTACGTACTTACCGGGGGGAATCTCCACATCTTTAATTAGTACGTGCATCATGACAATGCAGCCGTTGCCCACTCTGGCATTGAACACCGTGGAGCGAAAGCCGATAAAGCAGTTGTCGCCCACGTAGGCCGGGCCGTGAATTAAACTCATGTGGGTGAGGGAAGTATTTTTCCCCACCCACACAGAATAGGATTTGTCGTCGTCTCCTGTGACACGGCCTTGTTCTAGGCCGTGAATCACTACTCCGTCTTGAATGTTGCTTCCTTGTCCGATATAAAAAGGAGTGCCTTCATCGGCGCGGATAGATGTCCCGGGGGCAATCATCACATTAGAACCGATATGCACATCCCCAATAATGTTAGAAAAGGAATGTACGAAGGCGGTGTCGTGAATTTTAGGCTCAGCCAAGTTTTTCGACCAAGGCGTCGGGGGAGCCGCAACGTTGCGGACTGCCATAAATTAAGTTCTCCTAAGCTGAAAAATCTTTTTGTTAGTTGTTAGTTGTTAGTTGTTAGTTGTTAGTTGTTAGTTGTTAGTTATTTTTCCACTAACTGCTAACTGCTAACGGTTGCAACTAGCCGTACGGGTCGTCTTTTTTACTGTAAATGAGGCGGTTTTCTACATTGACAGTATCTATAATGCCTACTACTAGAGCATCGATCGGACGGTTTTCGCTTCCGGGCGCGATCCGGGCTGCGCTGCCTCGGGTTACTAAAACCCATTCATCTATACCAGCGCCCACACAGTCAGCGGCTACCTCATAGCCGGGAACTGGCGAACCTTCCTCATCGATGAATTGCAGCAGTAGAAATTTCGATCCTCTCAGTGTCGGCTCTTTTTGGGTACTGACAACTGTGCCGAGAACTTTGGCCATTTGCATTTTAGGTAATAGGTAATAGGTAATTGGTAATTGTCATTTTTTCACTTAGTCACTTGTCGTTTTTAGATTTGCTTTCTTCTGTCTGCTCTGCGTCTTTTAGAGTTTTTCGTCTAGTAACTAATGACTCGCCAGAAACGGGTAAAATTCCCCACTTAAGTGGACGAGATCGAAATTTTAGACTAAGAGTTCAAGCTCCCCAATTCAATGCGAGAGTCAATCTAAAATCTAAAATCTAAAATCTAAAATCGACGGACTCATGATTCATGACTAATAACCAATATCCCATGCCCACCTCAATTAAAAATTAAAAATGCTAAATCAAAAACATCGCGATTTTTAATTTTTAATTACCAAACGCCCCTAACAGCCGTGAAGCGAAGCTATCCCGTAGGGAATCGCCTATCTTATGATCTGTTGAGAGGGCGAATGCCACTCACGCCTTCACGGAACTGTTCTACAGCTTCGGTGTAGCGAATCGGCAGCACGTACTCTAAGTTTTCGTGAGGGCGGGCGATAATGTGGGTGGACATCACTTGTCCGCCGTTAACGCGCTTCACTGACTCTACTCCGGCTGCGACAGAAGCTTGCACTTCCGAGACATCTCCTCTTACAATGACCGTAACCCGAGCGCTACCGATTTTTTCGTAGCCTACCAAGGTGACGCGGGCTGCTTTGACCATCGCGTCAGCGGCTTCTACCACTGCGGGGAAGCCTAGGGTTTCGATCATGCCAACTGCAATTGCCATTGGTTTTACTCCTGATTGAATATTTGGGGAACTAAACAGTTAATTTTTGACGATCGCACAAATTTTTCTTTAACGAAATTTTTGTGCGCTAAGAACTTAGTAGCCTCGGAACTGTTCTACTGCTTCTGTATATCGAATCGGCAGAACGTATTCTAGGTTTTCGTGGGGGCGAGCGATGATGTGGGTAGAGACGACTTCTCCGCCGTTGACCCGCTTGACGGATTCCACTCCGGCTGCGACTGAGGCTTGGACTTCCGACACGTTGCCGCGCACAATTACGGTGACGCGGGCGCTGCCGATTTTTTCATACCCCACGAGGGTAACGCGGGCAGCTTTGACCATAGCATCGGCAGCTTCCACCACAGCGGGAAAACCTTTTGTCTCAATCATTCCCACGGCAATTGACATTTTTGAATCTCCTTTGAGGATGAGCGAAATTACCGTTACAAATCTTTGAGAAATCTAAAAATTTGGACGGGGAGGCCCACATTTTTTAGTAAGGCAGTGTAAAGCTTCCTATCCTATAAGAATAGGGGAAGCTGTCCACCTTGACAATATAAACTAACATCATAATGTTTAATAACAAAAATTAAAATTTTTTATGTTACTTAAAATAATTTCATATTTATTTAATAATCTTAATATTTAGAGGGGTAGATACCGAGAGCGAGGGGGGATTAAAGTAAGTAAGAATACTCATAAAGTAGAGTTCGGTATGCGAAGCCGGAGCCGATCGCTGGCAGGAAATTAGGGGAGTTCAAAATGGGGATCGCGGGTAAATAGCCAAAAAAGGCAGTCTTGGCCCATCGGCAGACATTTTTTTCTTTGAGTGCCTCCTCTGCTCAGCTTATAAATTAGTGTTGAGATAATTATCAGTTTTGATGCTTTCATGTATAGTTAATCTGGACTGCAAATTATTTTGCCACAACTATACGATCGGGTTTAGTCAAAGTTTTAGGGCCTCGCGCGATCGCCCGCTACTGTTTTTGTATAAAAGCAGCCAGTAATTTCAAGTTTAAGGCATAAATTAAATGACTCAATTTCTCCTCCAAGCCTGTTGGTGGGTACCTTTATATGGCTTAATAGGCGCAATTTTAACTTTGCCGTGGTCTACCGGCACCATTCGCAGAACAGGCCCAAGACCAGCAGCTTACTTCAATTTGCTGATGACAGTGGTGGCTTTCATACACGGATCAGTTATTTTTACAGCGACTTGGGATCAACCGCCGCAACAGTTGCTCGTGCACTGGGTGCAAGCAGCCGATTTAGATTTGTCTTTTGCAATAGAAATCTCCACGGTCAGCGTCGGAGCAATGGAGTTAGTTACACTTCTGAGTTTGCTAGCACAAATTTACGCTCTAGGCTACATGGAAAAAGACTGGGCGCTAGCTCGATTTTTTGGGCTGCTCGGTTTTTTTGAAGCAGCAATTAGCGGCATTGCTATTAGCGACTCACTGCTTCTAACTTACGCTTTATTGGAAATGCTGACGCTTTCAACTTACTTGCTAGTCGGGTTTTGGTACGCTCAACCGCTGGTAGTAACAGCCGCTAGAGATGCGTTTTTAACCAAGCGTGTAGGAGACGTGCCACTGCTGATGGGAGTAGTGACGCTTTCAACTTTAGCAGGAAGTTTGAATTTTTCCGATTTAGAAACATGGGCGGAAACTGCAACTTTGTCTCCCCTAGTGGCGACTCTTTTAGGTTTGGCTTTAATCTCCGCCCCTACAGCCAAGTGCGCTCAATTTCCCTTCCATTTGTGGCTCGACGAGGCGATGGAAGGGCCAAACCCGGCTTCGATTATGCGGAATACGGTAGTTGTGGGCGCTGGGGCTTATGTTTTGATTAAACTTCAGCCTGTTTTAGCGCTGTCGCCCGTGACGGATGGGGTGCTGGTGGTTTTGGGGGCGGTGACGGCTGTTGGCGCTTCCTTGGTGGCGATCGCCCAAATCGACCTCAAAAGAGCACTATCGCATTCTACCAGCGCTTCTTTGGGTTTGGTGTTTATCGCCGTGGGGCTAAATCAAGTTGACATTGCTTTACTGTTGCTGTTCGCGCACTCGATCGCCAAAGGCCTATTATTCATGAGCGTAGGGTCAATTATTACCACAACTAACACTCAAAATTTAACAGAAATGGGTGGGTTGTGGTCAAAGATGCCTGCCACGACTACGGCTTATTTAGTAGGCGCTGCGGGGATGGTAGCGTTGTTGCCTCTGGGCAACTTTTGGGCGATGCGACGCTGGCTCAACGGTTTTTGGACGGTGCCTTTGTGGCTGGTAATAGTGCTGCTTTTAGTTAACGGTTTGACAGCCCTAAATTTAACCCGCATATTCGGTTTAGTGTTTGTGGGAAAACCGCAGCCGAAAACTCGCAGAGCTCCAGAAGTTGGTTGGCCGATGGCTTTGCCGATGGTAATTTTGACAGTGATGGGGCTGTTGGTTCCTTGGATGTTGCAGCAGTGGCAACTGTTAATTAGTTGGACTGGGCCTTGGGCGGAAACGGGAGATTTTGATACTTTAAATTTGCTGTTGAAGACGCTGGATACGCCGCTGTTGCTGTTATCTGGGTTGATTGGCGTTGCGGTTGGGGTAGCGATTTATTGGTACGGGGTTTTACCTCGACCGGTACGGCTGCCGGTGCCAGCGTTGCAGGATTTGTTTGCTTACGATTTTTATATCGATCGAGTTTACCGCTTGACTGTCGTTTGGGCTGTGGCTTTTATTTCTAAAATCAGCGCTTGGACTGATAGGTATGTGGTGGACGGGGCGGTGAATTTGTTCGGTTTTGCCACAATTTTCAGCGGTGAAGGGTTGAAGTACAGCGGCACCGGTCAGTCGCAGTTTTATGTGTTGACTATTGTGGGGGGGGTTGCGGTGTTGCTGGGGTTGATTATTTGGCAGTTTTAAACAGCAGAGGTTGGCAGATGAATTTTTCGGGTTTGTCTGCTTTTTGTCTGATGTTATTTAATTTTAAACCGCAGATGAACGCAGATGATTTTATTCTGGGTTTGTCTGCTTTTTTATCTACTTTTATTCAAACTCGATCGGCCACAATTCGATCACTGGAACTTCCCAACCGGGCAAAAGTTCGGGAATTGAAATCATGTCGCCGTCTCTCAATACCACTGGATCTGCTTGGGGAGTGTAAATTGTTATTGTGCGCTTGTCAGGGTCGATTAATATTCCTACTTTGGCTCCTAGTTCGATAAATGATAAAATTTTTTCTCGCAGGGGTTTGAGGCGATCGGACTGAGATTTGATTTCTACAACTAAGTCGGGAACGAGTTCGGCAAAATACCTTTTACTTTGTTTGAGGCGATCGGCGGTTACAAACGAAACATCGGGTGCTGTAAGATTTGAATTGGGGAGAATAAACCCGCCACTGGACTCAAACACTCGTCCAAGTTTGCGGGGTTTGACCCAGTTTAGTAAAAGTCTGACTAACTCTGCCCCAATTTCGCTCGATACAATGTCTGATGGGCCCATAAGGATAATCTTCCCGTCTACGAGTTCTAATTGGTAGTCTAGATGCGCTTCCGAGAGTATACCTTGCAGTTGTTCCAAGTCGGCAACGGTGAGGCGGGTGGAAGGAGAACCGGATTTAATTTGCAAATCTTCTCGATCTGTAAGACTTGAGGTCATAGGAGGATTCCAGACACATTTGAATCTATGTTAACAAGAAAATGGGCCGATCGCTTTTTTATGCAGTTGCTTTGCGTTAATGTTAAATATATACCAATCCTTGCAGGAGTCGTAATTTTTTTACCCCACCCCAACCCTCCCCGATGCCTTGGGGAGGGAGTAAGAAATTCACAAATGATTTAGGATTGCTATATCTCTAAAAACTGCGTAATAAAGGAAAGTTTTAATTGATGCTCAGTGCTTTAATCTGGATACCTATGTTGGCCGCTGCCCTGATTGGGATCTGGCCTGGTTCAGTGAGTTCTAAAATAGTTCGGAATGTAGCGATCGCCATTGCGGGTATAACTTTTATTCTCTCGGTGATTTTGGCAGTTCAGTTTGATGCCAGTACCAGTCAGTTGCAGTTTGCGGAATTCATTCCTTGGATAGATGTTTTGGGATTGAATTACAATCTCGGTGTTGATGGTTTGGCTCTGCCTTTGGTAATTTTAAATACTCTGCTGACAGGAATAGCTATTTACGCTACGGATGAGTCGATCCGCAGACCTCGACTTTATTATTCTTTGATTTTGTTAATTACCGGCGGCGTAACAGGGGCTTTTTTATCTCAAAATTTGCTGCTGTTTTTCCTGTTTTTTGAGGTAGAATTGATTCCGCTTTACCTGTTAATTGCGATTTGGGGAGGCGAGCGCCGGGGTTATGCTGCTACTAAGTTTTTAATCTATACTGCATTTTCGGGAATTGTGCTCCTGGCTGCTTTCTTGGGTACTGGTTGGCTTAGCGGTGCTTCGAGTTTCGATATGGTTGGTGCAGCGGGCGCATCGCATTTACAAGGAGGATTGCCATTGCCTTTGGTAAGGCAAATTGTTTTGCTGGCAGGGGTGTTGCTGGCTTTTGGAATTAAGATGCCTTTGGTGCCTTTTCATACTTGGCTGCCGGATGCTCACGTAGAAGCTTCGACGCCGGTTTCGGTGCTGCTGGCGGGGGTGCTTTTGAAGCTGGGAACTTATGGGATGCTGCGTTTTGGTTTGGGTTTGTTTCCAGATGCGTGGGCGGTGGCGGCACCTTGGTTGGCGAGTTGGGCGGTGGTAAGCGTGCTTTACGGGGCGAGTTGCGCGATCGCCCAAAAAGATATGAAAAAAATTGTAGCTTACAGTTCGATCGCTCACATGGGCTACATTTTGTTAGCTAGCGCCGCAGCTACTCCGATTAGTATGCTGGGAACAGTTTTGCAAATGGTTAGCCACGGTTTAATTTCAGGGCTGCTATTTTTGAGTGTCGGCGTTATTTACAAAAAATCCGGCACCCGCAACATCGATGTGCTCAAAGGTTTGTTCAATCCCGATCGCGGTTTGCCGATGATTGGCAGTTTAATGATCCTCGGCGTGATGGCTAGTGCCGGCATTCCTGGTTTGGCTGGATTTATTGCTGAATTTTTGATATTTCGGGGCAGTTTGCCAGTGTTTCCCCTGCAAACTTTGCTCTGCATGATTGGCACTGGTTTAACTTCAGTTTACTTTTTAATTATGGTCAACCGCGCCTTTTTCGGCCGCCTTTCTGATGTGGTGGTAAATTTGCCGCAAGTCCGCTGGGACGATCGCATTCCTTCGCTGGTTTTAGCAATAATTATTGCCATCATGGGAGTGCAGCCGGGAGTTTTAGTTGCTTTGAGCGAAAAAACTGCGATCGGAATGGTTGCTAATGTGCCACCCCAAGTTAAAGTGATTGCTCAAAACTTGAAATAAAATATGACCTAAGTTTGTAGCATCTGACATCTTGCAGCAATATCAATAAGAGGATTTTTCGTGGGGTCGGGCGGGCTTATATAACCTATTTGCAAGCTTTAAGGCTGTTGGCGAACCCGCCCCTAGGGCTAATTGAGAATGGTGCAAGATATCAGTAGCATCGGACTTTAGTCCTATGGCAGTTTTCAATCCCATAAAATACAGCAGACTGCTGTAGGGACACGGCACTGCCGTGTCCCTACCTATTCCATTCATCAGTGTATCCGTGTTCAAATCCGTGTCGTGCCTTCCTTCAATTAAGGTTAAATAAAAATGACAAGTACCGTATTAAAACCATCTTCCCATCCCCTATCCGCATACATTGACATCTTGGAATCAGGCAAAGCTTTACTGCCTGAATCTACGGAAAATGTAGTTGAAGTTGTCGGCGTACTGAAAAGTTATGCTATTGTTTTAGATGCCTATTCTCGCAATCTCAACTATATTGCAGAAGAACAGTTTTTAGTGCTTTTTCCGTTTTTTAAATATTTCAACGGAGATGTGACTCTGCCGAAATTAATTCGCTATTTGTGGCACGATCGCATAAATTTTGAGTATGCTGAGTATTGCATGAGAACAATGCTTTGGCACGGCGGCGGCGGTTTGGACAGTTATTTGGATTCCCCGGAATTTAGCAGTTTGGTCGAAAAGGCGATCGCTGCTAAATTGAAAGGCAATTTTTTCATGCAGGGACTAAACAAAACCTTTCCTAATTTTTTGCCGGAACAAGTGCGGATGCTGGCTTACTACACCGGTCTCGGTCAGTTTTGGCGGGTAATGAGCGATTTGTTTATGGACTTATCTGATTCCTACGATCGAGGGGAAACTAAGTCTATTTCTGATGTAGTTGATTTTGTCAAAGCCGGTTTAGTCGCCGCCGCCAGCCTACCGATTACCTACAGCGTCAAGATTCACAGTCAAGTCTACGATATCATTCCGGCCTCGGCTAACTTGACATTTTTACCAGATGTAGCGGTGCCTTATGTAGAGGCTGTTTTCTTTCGGGGCACAGCTTTTTTTGGCACAGTTTCCTACAACGCTCAAGCCCATCAAATCCCGGAAAAACAAAAAGATTTTGCCTACGGGGCTTTGTTTGCTGATCCATTACCTATTGGAGGTGCAGGGATTCCGCCAACTCAATTGATGCAAGATATGCGGCATTATTTGCCGGAGTATTTGCACGCAGTTTATCGCACTAGCTGTCGGGGTGAAGATGATCTGCGGGTGCAAATTTGCCAAAGTTTTCAGAAGTCGATGTTTTGCGTGACGACGGCGACTATTTTTGGTTTAGCACCTCATCCCATGAATACCTCCGATCCAGAGGAAAAAAAGGCTAATCGCGCTTATTTGGAAGGTTGGATGGATCGATTTGGAAATTCTCGCTTGGAGTGGGCAAATCAGCCAACGAACAGGGCCTGTCAGTTGTTCCCCGAACGGTAGAAGGGCGACTGGTTTTTAGGGCGCAATGTCTCTCGGAGTTGCAAGAATATTACCTGAAGAAAGCAATTGCTTACTTTTGGATACCGAAAGCTCATTCTGGCGATCGCAATTATCTCACGTCCCGTAAAATAGCCGTTATCAGGCAAGTAGTAAAAACTTCAGTCCACAGACTTTTATGAGGACTGAAGTCCTCACTACCAAACAATTTTATAGTCATTTTAGCGCACCTAATATGACAATCAAGCATCCAGGATACCCGCCACGTGATTCATCCGTCCAGAAATAAAAAACCTGTATCAAATGAAACTTGCCGAACGTATTTATCCGTGCAGTCAATCTAAAATCTAAAATCTAAAATCTAAAATCGATTGACCTGATCAACTGTTTGTTTTCGGCTCATGGTGATTGCTTTCATAAGAGATATATCCGCTAACGCTTAGACTGGCAAGGACAGGATAAAGCACTTCTTATTTCCGAACTATTTAGATTCGGACTAAAAGACTCAGGCCGTGAGAGTCCGTGCCACAAGTTCCCAGCAAACCATAAGTTTCTGCTAAATCTTTGACTAAAGCAGTTTGTTTGGGACTCGGTTTCCAAGGATTTGGATTACCGTAAGCATAGTAAATTTCTACACCGTCAATGCCGCAACTGGCTGCTTCTGGGATTAGTTTATCTGCAGTCGATCGATACCGGCAAGGATGTGCTAGAACTGCTAAACCTCCTGCTTCATGAATAGCTTCAATTACCCTGGCTGCTGAATAACAATAGGTGCCTTCTGTACTTTTACCTCGCAAGTAAGGTTTGAGACTGGGATTTTGCGGATCGAAGGCGTAACAGAGAATGTGTACCTCATTGTTGAGCAATTCGGCATTAATTTCAGCGCCTGTCCAGAGACTAGGTGCTTCACTATTTTTGTCAGGATGGTTTAATTTCCAATTATCCAGCCAAATTTGAGCTTTAACGTAGCCTTCGGTGCTGTGGTGGTCGGTGATAGCTAAGCCCTTGAGACCGCGGGCTATGGCTTGTTCCATCAATTTCTCTGGCTGCAATCGCCCGTCAGAGTAGACTGTGTGCATATGAAAATTATAGGAACCCGGACAGCTATCGGCATCAATTGTCTGGAAGACTTGTTTGAGTGCTGAGATATTCTGGGCTTCTGGTTTGAGACTAGAAGCGGGGGACGTAGCGAAATTGACAGCCATAAGCGTTATTATAGAAAAAACTAGCTTTGTTTAATATATCTAATAAATTCATATGTTGCACCTGTGGCAATAGTCGGCTGTAGGATTGAAACATCTGGCTGATTGTGGCGTTCGGCACAAGATATCAATTCACTCGCACATCTTGCACAATTCTCTATCCAGCATTTTATCGTCGGGTGGGGGCGGGTTTATGAGATTATTGATTTTAGGCAATTTATAGTTGGTAAAACTCGCCTCTACAGGTTTGGGGAAAATGCCAGCAGATATCAATTACTCCCACAATATTGCATCATTCTTAACAACAAGCTTTCCGGCCTCTTCCACAAAGAGTAAATTTTCTTGTAGGGAGTAGGGTTGGGCACTCTTAGCCCGCCCTCATTTAAAAGTTTATGTAACAGTGATTCTAGTTTTTCAATTCAAATAATCTATTAGCAACATATTCCTTGGCGGAATGCCATACTAATTCAACTACGTTATAGTCCGGGCTATATTTTGGCAAAAACTCTATGATTAGATTCGGCATTTATGACGCTATTTTCTGCAAAGTCTCTGCTTTTATATGAAAACTAGCGTTGTCCAAAAATCTCACAAACTTACAGCCTTTATCTTGAAAGTCTTCCGCTAAATTTACTTGCAATATCCACTCGGCTTTTAAATCTTCATAAAATTTTTTCAGCACTGCATAAAAATTAGCATAATTCCCAGATGGAATAAAATATACCCGTTTTTTTTATCTTAATATCTTACTCCACCCATAACATTAATACGACTTTTTCGTCGCTCTCCTATGAATGTTACTTCGAGTTACTTTTATACACCAGTTCTTCCTTCTAATCACCCTTAAACTAAATGCACTATCGTTCTAAAACCATACCTGCAAAAGGTTTGGATATTACTTTTCTATTTTTAAATACTCCGCTAATTTATTTTTAAATCAACCCCCTTTATACCGTATATTGCTTAGACTCTAAGCTAGATTTAGCCGAAAAGAAAACATACTTTTTTGAGTTTAAAATCCTCCTAAATTGGGTACTACTCAGCTCTATTCCTGTCTGCTCTCCTAGATGTATTGCAAGTCTAGCTGTTGTCCATATTCCGAACTCATAACCATATTTCTCAGGCTCTATTTCAACTGTTTCTAAAAGTAAATCAATGTATTTTTATGTGGCTTTTCGGTAATTACCCTTCATCCTATTATCTTTAAAACTGTCTAAATTATCAGGATGACCATGAATGCGACCGTAGGCAACTTTTATGAGAGAACATCCAATTAGTTCAGCAGTCTGAGCTTGTGTATTTCCGTTGTTTAGTAATAAAAATATTAACGCTCTTTGTCGAATGTCTGGATGCTCATGGTCTTTTAATGCTTGTTGCAGAGTTTACTTTGTCTCGGAACTGAGAAAGTTTTTAGCAGGCATTCACTTTTTCTGAATATCATTATGTTATATTATACCAATATGCGTTTTAAATGCACAACAGCTTAGACACTTCTGTTGAGCTGTGATTGTGCCACCATTATAAACGCTGAAATCATCTGAGCTTAAGACCCCAGCAAATTCTGTACCCAGCATGGTTTCTAGTTCCACACGTCACAAAAGTATCCGCGGAATGGAATAAACAGAATCCCTCTCCACTAGCCGTCCATAGCCCTTCTTTAACCCCCATCAAACACTCTTAGCGTTTCATCTACATGAACATTTGATTGCACGCCCATTTCCACAGTGCATTTATAGCTGGCTTTACCGCTGCTGCTACTCGTTGATTGGTCTTTTGGAGTGTTCCTACTCCCACTTCTATCGTGTGATGGAGGAATCGAAGAAGCCTGACTGGTGGTTCGACTTTTGGGAGCGTGTCACTTTTGCAATGAGTATAAATACCCAAAAATACTAGGGCAGAGGTTTTGAGCTATTTTTGGGCAAA